>CBFGOB010000347.1:0-3313 GCA_965650215.1 uncultured bacterium
ACGAATTTCACGAATGTACACGAATTGAGCCAAAGCCACTGCCCTTTCACTCTTCAACATTCCTGTCGTTTCGTGTCATTCATGGTTAAAAACCAATTCCTATTGATTCAAAATCACCCTCTTCCCCATTCGTGTCCACTCGTGTCATTCGTGGTTTAAAATCCTCTTTCTCTTCGACTTTCGACCCAAGAATTGAACCACGAATTTCACGAATGTACACGAATTGAGCCAAAGCCACTGCCCTTTCACTCTTCCCCATTCGTGAATATTCGTGTCATTCGTGGTTTAAATTTTTCTCTTCTTCATGTTCAAAATCTTCCGCAAGCCCGTTGAATCCCTCCATCGGATGGTGCGGAAGCGTTCGCACGCGGTGGTGTATGGCTGGCCGGATTTCGAGGACAGCGTGATTGCGCTCGAGCAGGCTTTGCAGGAGACGGAGCTGGAGAAAGTCGTGCTGCTGCTTACCGGGCCTCATGCCGGGAGGGAATGGAAGACCGGGCCGAAGACCCGCTGTGTGCACAAGAATTCGCCCGCCGGGCTGTGGGCCTTCCTCACTGCCCGATACGCGTTTTTCACCCATCCGTGCTTCGTGCGCCACTTTCCGGAGGATGTGGTGGCGGTGAATGTCTGGCACGGCATGCCGATCAAGCGCATCGGCCACCTGCTCGGCGGCAACGGGGTGATCGAGGCCTCCCACACCCTGGCGAGCTCGCCGTTCTGGCAGGAGATCATGCAGGCATCCATGCCGGCCAAGAAGGAATGTCTGGGCACCGGTCTTCCGCGCAACGACCGCTTGTTCTCGGACCCTGACCGCGTGAGATCTCAGCTTGGCTGGGGCAAGGCGAAGCGCCTGATCGCCTGGCTGCCGACCTACCGCAAGAGCATCCGTGGCGAGATCCGGGAGGATGGCCACGAGTATGGCAATGTCTTCGAGTTTCCAGACCTCGATCCCTGGAAGCTCAATGCGTTTCTTGCCGGCCACGATACCGTGCTTTGGCTCAAGCCCCACCCGATGGCGATGAACCGCGGGGCGCGGGAGTGGAGCCACCTGAAGATCGTCGATGATGGATGGCTGCATGAGCGCGGGCTCTCGCTTTACGCGTTGCTGGGGGCATCGGAGGTGCTCATCAGCGACATCTCGAGTGTGGTGATCGATTACCTGCTGCTCGACCGCCCGATCCTCCACACCTTCCCCGATCTTGAATCCTACCGCGAGTCGCGGGGCTTCAGCGTCGAGCCGATCGAGGATTATTTCTGCGGGCCGGTGGTCAGGACCTCGACGGAGTTCGCCGTGGCCCTGACGAGGCTGCTGCATGGCGAAGATCCCGAAGCCGACAAGCGCCGCAGGATGCTGGAACGATCGCACACCCACCAGGACGCCAAGGCCACGGAGCGTTTGTTGAAAGCGATCGGGTTGTAGCGAAGCATGGTAGCGTCCCCGACAAGTCGGGGTCGCATCATAGCGGCTGAAGGCCGCCCCGCCGTTGGCGGGATACCCCATCTTCAATGGGGTGCCGCTGACGCGGCAATATAGCGACGCTCATAGAGCGACGCTACAATTCTTCCTCCGACATTGACAGGCCGTAGGCCGCGCCTAGGGTCCAATCCCCCCCATTGATACTCCCGCATTGATGACTTTGAACGCTGCAGAAGCCCCTGCCAAAGCCTCACCCTCCGCTGATGCGGACCGGCAGGCGCTTTGGAAGTGGATCGCATTCGGGCTCAGCTGCCTGATTGTGATCTGGTTCTACTGCGTCGAGACCCGCTACGGGCCGAACCATGTCCGCTCCGCCCTGGGCTGGCTTTACAGCGCCTGGAATCCGTCGACCGACTACGAGCACGGGAAATTGATCCCGCTGATCATCATCGGCCTGATCGCGACCCGCTACCGGGAGATCCGCGCCCAGATCGGCCCGGGCAGCCTGTGGGGTCTGGCGGCGGTCGTTTTCGGCTGCCTGCTTTACGTCGCCGCGTTCCGCACCCTGCAGCCGCGGATCGCGGTCGGCGGCCTGCCCTTCATCGTCTGGGGCATGGTGCTCCATCTCTGGGGTTGGAAACTGGCGAGGCTGCTGGCCTTTCCGCTGTTCTTTTTGTGGATTGCGATCCCCCTGCCAACCTTCCAGCAAGCGACCACCCATCTGCAGCTGCTGGCCACCCAGATGGCCCATTGGGGATCCGCGCTCTTCGGAGTGGAAACCTACACCAAAGGCACCACGATCCTGCCGCTTCACTGGGACTGGAAGCCACTGAGCATCGCCCACGGCTGCAGTGGCATCCGCTCGCTGATGGCCTTGCTGATGATTTCCGCCGCCTGGGCCTACATCGCCAAGATGAGCCTGTGGAAACGCGTGCTGCTTTTCGCCAGCGCCCTGCCGCTGGCAATTGTCGGCAACGCCTTGCGGGTGATCTCGATCTTTGTGCTCGCCGAGTATGGCAATGCGCAATGGGCGGCCGGGACCTGGCACGATTGGTCGGGGCTGCTGCTGTTCTATCCCTTCAGCCTGCTGCTGCTGCTCGGCTTGCACTCGTTGCTCGACGGCGGGCTGCCCTGGAAGGCGGCGCGGCGGCGGCAATTGAAGCGCAGGATCGTCGAAGTCGCACCCAACCCTCAAGCGGATCCCCAGCCATGAAAGCCCCGGTCTTCATCCTGCCGGTCTTGCTTGGACTGGCGCTTTCCAGCATCTACCTGCTGCCCAAGGCCGGGGACATGGCTCCCTCGGCGATCCGCATGGATCTGCCCTTCAATGTCGGCGACTGGATCTTCCGCCCGAAGCCGCCGACCCAGGAGGAAATCGACACCCTGGCCCCCGACACCCAGTTCTCCAAAGCCAGCTGCCTGCGACCGCGGGCCGGGGAATACGACTTTGCAAGCGGCTCGATGGTCCCGGACCGCATCGACCTTTCGGTCGTTCTATCCGGGCACGACCTCAACAACTCGATCCACCGCCCGGAACGCTGCATGCCATCCCAAGGGCATGTGATCGGCAGCTCGAGCGACGTCCTGATGCGCTTGCCGAACGGGCGGGAAATCACCGTCAGGCGGCTGCTCTCGGTGCAATCGATCGCGCTCAATGCCGAGCATACCGAATATGCGAGTTACCAGAGCGTGACCTACTACTTTTTCGTCGGCCACAAGGCGATCACCCAGGACCACCTGCACCGCACCCTGCTCGACATGAAGGACCGCCTGCTCTTCGGCATGGACCAGCGCTGGGCCTACGTGTCCGCCTCGATGTGGTATGGCAAGGTCCCATGGATCGAAAAGGAAGTGCCCATCGAGGAAGCCGACCGCAAGCTCCAGCGGTTCCTGATG
>CBFGOB010000348.1:0-3310 GCA_965650215.1 uncultured bacterium
ACGACATCACCGAAGAGGTGCTCGCGAAGCAGGCGCTCAAGGATGCCCTGGAAAGCAAGGACATGCTGCTCGGCGTCGCCGCCCATGACCTCCGCAACCCGCTGGCCCTGGTCAAATCACTGGTCGGGCTCGCCAGGGACACGAATGTCAAAGGAATGGAGGAGATCCTCGAGCTCATGGACCAGATCACCGACAAGGCGCTCAACATGGTGCGCGACATCCTCGACCTCTCGGCGATCCGCAGCGGCAAGGTGGTGATCCAGAAAAAGGAAACCGACCTCAGGTGCTTCCTGGAGCGCTACCGCAAAGGCGCGGTGCCGATGGCCCAGATCAAGGGCATGAGCTTCGAAATCGAAAAGGACCTGGCCGAGCCGAAAGCGATGCTGGATGCCGAGCGCATCGAGCAGGTGCTCGACAACCTGCTGTCGAATGCGATCAAGTTTTCCCGACGCGGCTCCAAAATCCGCCTGCGGGTGGCGAGCGCTGGCGGGAAAGTGGTGTTCGAGATGATCGATGAGGGGCAGGGGATCCCGCGCGCGGAGCTGCCACTGATTTTCAGGCCCTTCACCCGCGCCAGCACGCGGCCGACGGAAGACGAGGCCAGCTCGGGCCTCGGCCTTGCGATCACCCAGCGCCTCGTCGAACTCCACGGCGGCACGATCAGCGTCGAAAGCGAACCCGGCAAGGGCTCGTGCTTCCGCATGGAGCTGGATGCTTAGGGCAGGTTCGGCGAAACCCTGGCCATGGCGGAGGAATCGTGGCGGTGCTTTGAGGTGGCAAGCCGTTCCGGCAGGCGGCTCATTTCGCCTGCGAGGCGGATTCGAGGAGGTCTTCAGCAGGGAGGATGACCGCGGCTCCCGTGGCGTTCGGGCTTTCGGTGTCGTTTTTGGCATTGAAGCGGTTCACGCCGATGCCGAGGAATTTCCCATCGCGGTTGAACACCGGCATGCCGAGGGACGAGGTGCCGATCTTTCCGAAGCTGCGGGGCTTGCGGATGAGGGACACGAGTTCCGAAGTGACGACCAACGGTTCGCGGTTGAGTTCCTTGCTGAGCCGGCCGAGGACAATGACGTCCTGGAGAAGTTCCAGCGGCGCGTGGTTGGCGCTGTCGATGGCGCTGAGCTTTTGGGCGTCATCCGCCGCTTCGGGCCGGATGAAGGCGAGGTCGAGGTCGGGATCCTTGGACACCACCTTGGCCGGGATTTCGCTGCCGTCGGGCATGAGGATTTTGACTTCCTTGGTGGTTCCCTTGGCGGAAAGCGTCATCGCGCCGCGCGGGCCATTGACTGTGCGGCCATCGAGGGTGGCGGCGACGTCGAGCGTGGACAGCGAAGTGGCGATGAGGCCGTCCTTGGCGATCACCGTGCCGAGGACTTCGAGTTTCTTCTCCTCCTTTTTCGAGGGCCCTTCGCCGAGGGTGATTTCAATTTCCGCCACCGCGCTGAGGTAGAGCACGGCATCCTTGTGGGCGGCGGAAAGCGCGAGCGCCTTGTCGCGCAAGGGACCGTCGGCCGCCGAAGCGCAGGGCAGCGCGAGCAAAGCAAGGGTGAGGCAGGAAATTACGGTTTTCATGGGAGCGGGGTGGTTCAGGATGCGGGTTCGAGTTCGAGGAAAAGTGTCGTGATGCCGCGGCGCACGAAGAGGGTGACCGGAATCCGGTCCTCTTTTTCGCGTTCGGCGAGGATGGACTTGAAGGTCTCGATCGAGGCCACGGGGGAACCGTCGATCGTGAGCAGGAGGTCGCCAGCCTGCAATCCGCCGAGCGCGCCCCAGCCGGCCCGTGCGACATCGGTCACGAGGATGCCGTGGAGTTCGGGCGGAAGCTTGCGCTTGATGCGGTCGTCCTGGGCGAGATCGCGCGCGGTGAATTCGAGCCACTCGGATTCGTGCGAAGCGAGCTCCGACAGGCGTTCGTGACTGCGTTCCAGAGCGACCTTGACCTTGAGGTCTTCCGTGCCGCGGCGGATCTGCAGTTCGACTTCGCTGCCGACACGGTACTGGCGCAGGGTGGTGGCGAAGAGATCCGCGTCTTCCGGGCGGTTGGCATTGATGGTTTCGCCATCGAGCTTGAGGATGAGATCGCCGACGCGGATGCCGGCGCGTGCGGCACTGCCTTGCGGGTGGACGCGGGTGACGCGCACGCCGGGGGTGCCTTCGATGCCAAGCGCCTTGGCGAGGTCCGCGGAAATCACCTGGGTATCGAGCGCAAGGGTGGCCTTGCGCACCACGCTCGGCCGGTCGGGCTCGGGTTCCGGGCCGATATTGACGACCGTGAGCATCTGCGCGCCATCGACTTCGAAGGCGACCAGCGTGGGCACGGGCTCCTTGGAGTCCTTGGTGATTTCGCGGCTGAGGGCCTCAAGGGCGGCGAGGTTGGGGGTTGGCTTTCCGTTGAGGGAAAGGATCAGGCACCCCGCGGACAGCGAGGGCTTGGCGGAGGCCGCGGCACCGCCGGTGCGGAGGCTTTGGACAAAGACCGCATCGGCATCCTCGCGCAGCAATTGCTTGGCGGCGAGCTGGGTGAGATCGCGGGCCGTGATCCCCCACGACAGCAACTCGCGTTCGCGGGGTTGGGCCGGCTCGCGTTCGATGGTGGTGGGATGCCAGGTCATCGGCTTGCCATCGCGCAGACCTTCGAGCGTGAGTTTCGTGCCGATCGCCGCTTCCAGGATCATGCGGTTGAACAGGGGGACGTCTTCAGCGGCGCGCGCGGTCGGGATCTCCTCGCCTTGGCAGCGGGTCAGGAGATCGCCGGGGCGGATGCCGGCTTGGGCGGCGGGGCTGCCTTCGATCACGCCTGCGACCAGAATGCCCTTTTGGGTGTGCATCGATTTGAGCAGCGGCTGGGCTTCAAGACCGATCCAGCTGCGGCGGACGTACCCGTGATCGATGAGCTCGGCGGCGACCTTGCGGGCGAGATTGGACGGAATGGCACCGCCGAGGGCGCCGATGCCAACTTCGTTGATGCCGATGATTTCACCGTGGGCATTGACCAGCGGGCCGCCGGAGTTTCCCGGGGAAATCACCGCATCGTGGCCGATCCAGCGGACGAGTTCGCCGACCGATTCACCATCGAGGCGCATCGCTCCGCCGGGCGCGATCATTTCCGTGTTGGCCACGATGCCCTGGGTGACCGACTGCGAAACGCCCGACGGACTGCCCATGGCAAACACCGGATCGCCAACCTTGACCCGGGAACTGTCGCCAAAGTGCGCGACAGGCAGCGGCTGCGAGGCATCGCGACGGGCGGCCGGGTCGATCTTGAGCACCGCCAGATCGGAAAGCGCGTCGGAGCCGACCAAGGTGGCCC
>CBFGOB010000349.1:0-3298 GCA_965650215.1 uncultured bacterium
CCGCCGATGCGCATGTCGCGTCCGACGCCGATCATGGTGTTGCAGGAGGTGGAAACCAAGGCGAGTGCAGCGAGGGCAAGGATCGATAAGGCTTTCATGGCGGCATGGTTAATTCCGGAATCGGGCCTCTGCAAGCGGATTTGCGCGCTGCCGCCGGAGTGGCGGAGCACTCAGCCGACCGTCGGGGCGCCGCCGTTTTGCTGCAGCGCGTGGTAGATGCGGATGGCGGCGTAGGCGTCGTTGGCGGCGTAGATCAGCTGTTTTTCAGTGAGTTCCCGGGCGGCCCAGTCCGAGATCGTGACCGATTTCGATTTGGCGAGGCGTTGCTGGAAAAGAAGCGCCACCGCCGATTTCGTGCCGAGGAATTTCCGGTAGCCGAGTTCGCTGAACGAGTGGTCGAGATCGATGACCGACAAGGGCCGCACGCCGATGCGGTGATGGATCAGCGAGAGGTCACCCTTGAGTCCGAAGCCGACTTTGACGAGTTTCTCGGAAACCAGGGCGCTGCGGATCGCATGCTGGCAGTCCTCGATCTGGGGTCTGAAAATGTAGGCCTTTTCCAAGGTCGAGAACTGCACCACGTGAGGTCCTTTCGAGACTTCGCCTTTGCGGAAGGTCGGTTTGGATTCGGTATCGAAGCCCACGATTCCGGCCTCCATCAGTTCGGCGAGGGCCAGCTCGGCTTCTTCGCGATGCCGGATCACCCTGATTTGCGCCATGCCGAACCCGTGGAACGGCAGCATGGACGCGATGTCGTCCTTGTGAGGAGCTTGTTTGGCGGAGTGCATTGGCAGGCTTGCCGCGGCGGGAATTGCCGCTGACGGCGCATCCTTCTCCACGATGCCGGATCGCGCAAGCCCTCTGTTTGCCGGCCGCGGGGTCGTGGCGCCGGGTCAGGGAGTGGTTTCCTCTTCGCCGTAGAAACTCCTGATGTAGCCGAACTCGACCAAGGTGTCGTGCCATGGTGACAGGACTTCCTGGCTGCGGAAGATGCGTGCGGCCCGTGCGAGCCACTGCTCCGCTTCGGAGAGCCGGCCGGCATGGTATTCGATGGCGGCCTGGGAGAAGTAGTAATAGGGCGAGTCGTCGAGGAAGTCGTATTTTTCGGCAAGGGCCTTCGCCTCATCGACCTGCTCGAGCTTGATTTTGCACAGCAGGATCTTGAATTCCGCCAAGCGACCCATGGTGATGTCGTTTGCGGGCAGCGCCTTGAGGAGCTGCTGGAAGGTCTCCATTGATTTTTGCCACTGCTTGGTGACGAAATACACTTCGCCGATGTTGAAGAGGATGTTGTTGGTGCGGGTGGTCAGGGTGGCGGCTTCCTGGAAGCTCGCCAGCGCCTTGTCGAAGGCGCGCATTTCAACATAGCAGCTGCCTTTCAGGTTGTGGACTTCCGGGCTGGCCGGAAAGACCTTGCGGGCTTGTTCCGCGGTGTCGAGGGCCTCGAAGATCCGCTTTTGCGAGAACAAGCGGTTGGCTTCGCGGAACAGCTTCACGAACTCGTCGCGCTGTTCCTGGGAAAGATTGAGGAATGCCCGCTGGTTGGGCAGCATGTCGCTGACCGACGGGTTGTTTGCCGGCTGGTCCGCTACCCCGGCACCGGGTTGGGCCATGGTGGTCAGTGAGCTTAGAATCCACAGCGGCAACAGCAGACGAAGGGTTTTCATGCGGGTTTGGTACTCAGGGGAAGTCGGGGAGTCAACCATCAGACCCGCCGCTCCACTTCAAAAAAAATTCGCGCCGACGGTGAAATTGCTCTTGCGATGAAACCGAATCCGGGGTTTGTTCTGGTGAACACTGTTCATAAACCTATGTCCGAACCTCTCACCCGCCGCCAGCAAGAGATTGTCGATTACCTGAAGCTCGCGCAACGCCAGACAGGCATCATGCCCTCGACGCGTGAGATCCAGCATTATTTCGGTTTTGCCAGCCAGACTGCCGCGATGAGCCATCTGCGGGTGTTGGAGCGCAAAGGGGTGATCCAGCGTTTGCCCGGCAAGGCGAGGGCTGTGGTGTTTCCTGCCGATCTTGACCGTTCGGAAATCCTGGATGTGCCGATCTATGGCTCCATCGCTGCCGGCATGTCGCAGGATGCGGAGCCGGAGAGCGAAGGCACGCTGTCCCTGGACGCATCGGCGTTCGGCATTGGGAGAAATGCCAAAACCTTCGCCTTGCGCGTGAGAGGGAGGTCGATGATCGATGCCCACATCTGCCACGGTGACACGGTGATTCTCGAAGTCCGCCAACCGCGCAAGGGCGACATTGTGGCGGCCTTGATCGATGGCGAAACGACGCTCAAGCGTTATGTTGTCGAACACGGCAAGCCGTTCCTCCGCGCTGAAAATGCGGATTTCCCGGATTTGATTCCGGCCCGCGAGTTGGTCATCCAGGGAGTGCTTGTCGGCTTGCTGCGCAAGGCGGCCTGAACCGGGATCCGCTTGGTGCCGGGTGTTGCGCGTGCCGGACACACCTGCGTGAACTTGACCGCTCCGGCCGTGGTATCCTGGCGTCGTGGGCGAGACCCGTGTACTTGCAAGATTGACGGCATGGGAGGTGAGTGGTCAGGCTGTTCGCTGTCACATGGAGGACCACGAAATCACTTTTTTCTGCCCCGAATGTGGCACCCAGCTTGCCGTTGCAGTGGAATTGGCGGGTGTCGAAGGGCCTTGTCCGTCATGTTATGCGGTGATCAAGGCACCCGTTCCCGTGGTGAAAGCCCCGCCACTCTCGCCGATGCCAGCACCGGTGACGCGGCGCTTTCCCAAAATGATCGGGTCGACCCGTCAGGCCGAGCTGGATTTCAGCCTCGACGAGGCAGCGGAACAAGCCGGCTCCGACCGGATTTCCGGAAACGGGGTTCCCATTCGGGAAGCGCCAGTGGTCATGCCGAAGCTTCCCGAGCTTTCCCCTTTGCCGATGTCGGAACCGCGCTGGAGCGGGCGCAAACCCGATGCCGTCGGATCGGAGGCCGTCACGTCGGAGCGTGCCATTCCCGAGTCTCGCATGAGCGAGCTGCGGCCGGAGCCTGCTGTGGACAGGTCCTTGTCCGAAACCTTGTCGGAGATCTGGATCAAGGATGATCCCGAGCCGCTCACCTGGTATTTGAAGCCGTGGTTGTGGGGCATGGTTGCCGTCGTCATCGCGATGACTTTCCTGCTGGTCGATGTGCTCAAGACCACGCAGGCACCTGTGTCCGGCGTGGCGATGCCCGAAAGACCGATGCTTCCCAAACCCGAGATCGCGAAACCCGAGATTGCGAAACCCGAGATCGCGAAACCCGAGATCGCGAAACCCGAGA
>CBFGOB010000350.1:0-3273 GCA_965650215.1 uncultured bacterium
AAGTTCCTCATTGACCACCGCCACCTGGAATTCGGTGGTGTTGGACACCTCCTTGTCATCCTCGTTTGCCTCAAGACGGTAACGGCCCGGCACCGTGGTTGTGAAAAACCCTTCGTAGAGGCCCGGCGATGTGCGGTCGGGTTGCAGGCTCACTTTTCCGCGAAGCGGATTGTCGCCCACGCCATTCACGGAAATTTCAAACGACGGCTGGACCATGGGCTCGAAGTCCTCGTCGAGCACCTGGGCATACAGGCGCACCTGCTCGCCATCGCGATAGGTGGTGCGGTCGGTCTCGAGACGGATGCGCTTGTGCTCACCCATCAGGCGGGAAAGCGTGAGGAACTGGATCGACTGCGACCAGACGCGCCAATGGTATTTGTCGCCGGTCTTGAAGCGCAGCCTCCACAGCCGGTCGGTGGCGATGGACAGGCACTTGCCGGTGCCGTAGCGATGCCATGCCACCATCGGGTATTGCTGCGATCCCGCTGTGGCATCGGACAAGGTGGCCAAGACCGTGGCACCCGGTTTCACCCCGGTGAGCGGCGGCAGGTGGTCGAGCGGTGCCACGCGGCTCCATACCCGGTCGTTTTCCTCGGGCTCGTTCTCCAACACCATCACCATGCTGCTGCGGCCTTCCGGGGTCAGCACCGGATACACGGACTCGGATGTGAGTTCCCATTTGCTTTCCGCATCAAAGCGCACCGGCAGCATGGTCTCCACCGGAGTGCCGGAATACGAGGACGGCGTATGGGTCGGCCCGCACAACACGAGCAAAGAACCACCGCGGTCACGGATGAGTTCCTCCAGCAAGCCGAGTTCTTCAGGTGAAAAGAAGGACGCATCAACATCGCCAAGGATGACGAGATCATACTTGAATGCCTCCTCACGCTTCGATGGGAAGCGGTCGATGTGTTCCGGGGAATTGCGCGCGAACTCGGGCCCCGCCGCCGACGCGATGAATGTGGTGTCCAAGCGCGGATCGCGCTTGAGGATGGCACTCAGGTAACGGAACTCCCAGCGGTTGTTGCCCTCGATGTAGAGGACATTCACCTTCTCATTCACCACGCGGATGCTGCGCTCGATGCGGTTGTTGGCAGAAGACACCTCGTCTTCGAATGCCTCGACCGACACAGCGACCTTGGCCGCGCCTTTCTCATACAGGTCGACGTTGAAATCGATGTCCTCGATTTGGAGCCCACCCTGGAGACGCACCCGCTTCTGCGAAACCTGCCGGTCGTTGAGCGTGATCATGAGTTTGACCATGCGCCGCTCATAGCCTTTGGAAAGCAGGTGGACCTGCACCGGAACGCGGTCGCCGGAGAACGCGACTTCCTGCATCACGATGGTGCGGATGGCAATGTCGTCGGGTTGCCGCAAGCCGACGGGAACCGGAAAAACCGGGATGCCGCGCGCACCCAGGTCCTGCAGCACGGCTTCGGTGCGTTTGGAGGAAGCATCGTCGATGCCATCGGTCAGAAGCACGATGCCGGCCGGCGCGGTCACGCCCGACCTGGCCGCCGTTTCCAAGGAAGTGGCGATCGACGTGGCGGGATCCGTGGCCTTGAGCCCTGCGAGTTCCTCCGCGCCAAGCGTGCTTTCATCGCTGATCAGGCGGGTCGACTTGCCAAAAGCATGGTAGCTGATGTCGAGATCCTTGCCGAGTTCGTTCAAAACCGGAGCCGCATGATGGGCGAGGATACCGCGCGCCAGATCGAGGCGGGATGAGGACAGCACGGTCCGGCGCTGGTTCGCATCCAAGGTCATGGCGATGCGGTCGGCATCCATTCCGTCTTCATTCACCATGCCCAACGCGGTGGCGGCATCGGCCACGTCCTGCGCATTCTTGCGCGGATCGTTCAAGGACATGCTTTCGGAGACATCAATCAGGACCGGCAGGGTGCGCTGTTGGACATGGGATTCGGTGACCACAGCGGTCGGCTCAAACAGCGAGGCAACCACCAATCCGAGCGCCACCAAGCGCGCGATGCCGAGCACCACACGCAACCACAGCGGAATCCCCCATGCACGGCGGTAGAGATACACGCTGAGCAATACCACACCCGCGAACACCGCGAGCATCAGCGGTGTCGGAAGCGGACGGGCCCAGAAGAACCCATCGGGACCAATGGTCATGAGCATGGCGTCAGGCATTCTGCGGCAAAGGGTCGGAGTGGGAGTCGGCCGCCCTGCGTCCGCGACGGAGCATGCGGTCTGCAAGCAGGCATTCGAACAAAAGGAACGCGAGCGCGCTGATCATGAAGAAGCGCCATGCGGAACGACCGGTGCGGTGCTCCTCGATGGTGGATGCCAGTTCAGCATCGCCCATCACCACACCGATACCGAGACTCTCCAGGTTCGCGCGCAGCTCCCCTTCGGGCAAACAACCAATGTCCGACTCGCGCGGGTCCACGTTGACCGCGATGGGCAAGCCCGGCGACTGGACGCTGACGCGTGCCGTGTAATATCCGTCTTCCGGGGCGCTTTCCAACAAGGCAACGTATTGTCCGCCGGACTGGCGCACCGGCACCGTAATGGTTTCGCCTGCCGGTGTTTCAAACACCGCATCGCTGGCATCGGGTTGATCGACGTAGGTGAGTGTGAGCGAATCACCCACGGTGCGCGCATTCTCGAACTCCCGTCCGGACAGGTAGGTGACGATCTGCTGCATCACCATCGGGAAAACCGGCGTGAGCGCCATGTTGTTCCAAACGGTTTCGGCAGTGGTCGTGAACATGAAAACCTGACCGCGGCCGAGCGCGTTTTCCAACAACACCGGGCCGCCGTTGCCTGCGAGTTGGAGGACGGGAAAACTGGTTGTCGCAGGCTCGACTTGGAACAACCGCAGGAAGCGGGTTTCACTGAAAAGGTCTTCAGGCAGCGAAAGGAGCGGCTGGCACACCGGGTGATCGGGCATGTCGGCATCCAGCGGCTTGCCTCCGCCCAGCGGGTCACTGGTTTCCATCCTGCCACGGATGAGCGCGGGCAGGATGGGGTTTTGCGCGCTGGCAGCGCGTTCATTCCACGCGCCAGCCTTGGTGTTTTCTCCGCCAAACCAAATCAACCCGTTGCCCTTGCGGACAAACTGTTCGATTTGTTCCGCCTGCTGTTCGGTGATTTCCGGAACATCGGCCATTACGATCACATCGACCTTGTCGAGATTCTCCATGGGAAACGATAGCCACGGGATCGCACGGACGACATGGTCCTCGCCATCGGCGCCATCCGCCCGCGCCATCAGTGCGGCCACGGTGAGGCGCCCGGCATCGCCACCGG
>CBFGOB010000351.1:0-3268 GCA_965650215.1 uncultured bacterium
GATCCGCTGGTTGATCCGGTCAAGCGCATCCAGCGAACGGCGGCGCAGCGACCGCGAAATGCCGGCAGGATCGCTGAGGTAAAGCACCGGATCCCCCTCGGAGCGGCACTGCACACCCTGATAAACCGAAGGCAGGTAACCGGCGCCCCACACCGACTTGCCCGCATCCGGGGTCTTGCCGCCGGAGGTCAGGACGATGTAGCCGGGAAGGTTCTGGTTCTCGGTACCCAGTCCGTAGGTCGCCCAGGCACCGATCGACGGGGCCCCCAGGTTCTGCGACCCGGTGTGCATGAGCAATTGCGCCGGCCCGTGGTTGAACTGGTCGGTGTGCATCGACTTGATGAAACACACATCGTCGACCACCGAACTGAAATGCGGCAGGCGGTCCGAGACCCAGGCGCCGGATTCGCCGTGCTGCTTGAATTCATACTGCGGACCGAGCATCTTCGGCACCCCCTGGATGAAGGCGAATTGCTTGCCCTCGAGGAATTCCTTCGGGCATTCCCGGCCGTGGAGTTTTTTGAGCTCGGGCTTGTAGTCGAACAGCTCGTGCTGCGACGGCGCACCCGCCATGTGCAGGAAGATCACCCGCTTCGCTTTCGGCGCGAAATGCGGCGCGGCCGGCGCGAGCGGATTCGCAGGATCCTTGGCGACGATTCCTGAAGCGCCCCAGGCGCGGCCCGTGAGGCTTGCCAGCCACATCGCCCCGAGGCCGGTCGTGCATTGCGACAGGAAATGACGGCGCGTGAGGTGTTCGAGTTGGGCATACTGGAGCCTGGCGAAATGTTCGGTTTTCATCTAACGGGAAAGTGCGGAGTCAAGGTTGAGGATGGTATTGGCCACCAGCACCATGGCGGCGGCCTCCGGGCTGTCGGCGAGATGTTTCATGGCTTCAGGATCGTCACGGAATTCGGCGCTGGCGTCCTCATGGAGGCGCGCAAGCTCGGCAAGGACTTCCGGATCCGCCTGCCGCTGGGTCACCCGCAAGATTCCATGGGCGAGCTGATCCGCAAGGGCGGATCCACCCGCGGTCATCCGCTTTGCCAACCCTTGGGCCGCCTCGATGTGCGCCGGATCATTCATCGTCACCAGCGCCTGCAGCGGCGTGTTGCTGTGGATCCGCCGCGCGGTGCAAAGGTCACGTGTCGGCGCGTCAAAGGTCAGGAAACCCGGATGGGCGCTGGTGCGCTTGTGGTAAGTGTAAAGCCCCCGCCGGTAGCGGTCCTCACCCTTGGAGACCTGCCAGGTCCTGCCATTGTAGACGGACTTCCACACCCCGTCCGGCTGCGGCGGAAACACCGAGGGGCCGTGCATCTTGAGCGAGAGCAAACCACCCGCCGCCAGCGCCTGATCACGAATCATTTCCGCCGTGAGGCGGACGCGCGGCCCGCGGGCGAGCAGACGGTTTGCGGGATCGCGCTTCACCAGCTCGGGCGTGGCCCGATGGCTCTGGCGGTAGGTCGAGGACAGAACGATGTCGCGCAACATGCGCTTGATTGACCAGCGGTGGGTGTCCTGGAAGCGCAGCGCCAGGTGATCCAGCAGTTCCGGATGGCTTGGAGCTGTGCCCGATGTCCCGAAGTCCTCGACCGTCTCGACGATCCCGGTGCCGAACAATTCCGTCCAGAGGCGGTTGACCATCACCCGCGCCGTGAGCGGATGCTTTCCATCCACCAGCCAGCGCGCCATGTCGAGGCGGTTCATCCCGGGACCAACCTGACCGCCAAACAGCTTCGGCAATCCGGGCGACACCACCTGCTCCTTGGACATCCGGTTGCCGCGGGCAAAGACACGGGTCTCGCGTCCCGGGCCGTCGAGCATGACCGGCACCATCACCCCCTTGATCGCTGCATGAGCGGCGGCGAGCTGGCTGCGCTTTTGCCACAGGTCGAGACGCTCGGGCCGGTTCACCAAGGCGCTCCACTCGGGCCGGCTTGAAAGCTCGATCGTGAAGCGCCTCACCGGGGTTGCCTGCTCGCCTCCGGTGCTGCCTTTTTGCAAGATCCAGAGCTGAAGCCGCTCTCCCGCTTGAGCCACGACCGGCTTCTCCGGCACGAATACGAACCAACGTGGCTGATGCAACTTCGGGAAGGCACCGAATGGGCGGCCGGGCCTCATCTCATGCGGGCCGGTGACCTGGTCGGAGAAAACCTCCTTCATCGGCACCGGCGTCTCCTTGCCATCCGCGGAGACCAGCGAAACCTTGAACTGGCTCACCAAGGACCCGCGCTCCGGCCAGCGGGCGGGATCATCGTGCTCAGGCAGGATATGCATGCGCAAGGCCTCGAAGGACGACACCGGACCGGAGACTTCATGCACCGCCCCGATCGGCAAGGTGCCCTCGCTGCGGATCGTGCCGTCCGCCGCGCGCACCAGCATCCCATGACTCGGCTTGAAGGCATCCGGTACCCAGGGCGACCATGCCCGGGAATCCGCCGCCAACTTGCGGCCATCCTCATTGAGCTGCTCGCGCCACTCGCGCAGCCGCACTTCCATCTCCGAAACCCGATCGGCCAGCGACGGGTCATTCGGGATTTTCATCCGAGGATAGTCGTCGTCGAGATCGTGATCCTCGCTGCGGTTGAAAAAGGCCATGAACTGATAGTATTCCTGATGAGTGATGGGATCGTACGGATGGTCATGACACTGCACGCACCCGAAAGTCGTCGCCTGCCAGGTCGTCCAAGTGGTGCTCACCCGATCCATCACCGCCGCGAGCCGGTATTCCTCATCATCGGTTCCACCCTCGGTGTTGTTCTGGGTGTTGCGGTGGAATGCGGTGGCCAGCCGTTGATCCGCCGTCGCATCGGGCAAGAGATCCCCGGCAAGCTGCTCGATCGTGAAACGGTCATAGGGCATGTCGGCATTGAAGGCCCGGATCAACCAGTCCCGGTACGGCCAGATGCTGCGCTCCGGATCCTTCTCGAATCCAAAGGTGTCCGAGTAACGCGCGAGATCCATCCACACGACCGCCCAACGCTCGCCGAAATGAGGCGATGCCAGCAGCCGGTCGACCACCGCCTGGCGGGCGGCATCGGGATCCTGCGCATGCGCCTTCCGGTAAGACTCCAATTCTTCCAAGCCCGGCGGCAGGCCGGTCAGGTCGAAGCTGACCCGCCGCAGCCATTCCCCGGGCTCAGCCTCCGGCGAAGGCTTGAGCCGTTCCTGGTCGAGGCGCTTGAGCACATGGCGGTCAATCACCGAAGACGGCCAGGATTCATCCGAAAGGCCCTCAACCGCCACCTCGCGCGGCGGCACAAACGACCAG
>CBFGOB010000352.1:0-3247 GCA_965650215.1 uncultured bacterium
CCGCCAGCGGCGGCAAGCGAGTCTCGCTCGCCGACCTCATCGTGCTCGGCGGCTGCGCGGCCATCGAGGAAGCGGCAGCCAAGGCCGGCCACAAGGTCAGCGTCCCCTTCACCCCGGGCCGCACGGACGCCTCCCAGGAACAAACCGATGTGGAATCGTTCGCGGTCCTCGAACCGGTCGCCGACGGCTTCCGCAATTACCTCAAGGGCCGTTACTCGGTGCCCGCGGAACACCTGCTCGTCGACAAGGCCCAGCTGCTCACCCTGACCGCACCTGAAATGACCGCACTGGTCGGCGGACTTCGCGTGCTGGACACCAATGCGGACGGATCGAAGCACGGTGTCCTCACCACCCGCCCCGGCACGCTGAGCAACGACTTCTTCGTCAACCTCCTCGACATGGCAACCGAGTGGAAATCCACCTCGCCCGAGCAGGATGCCTTCGAAGGCCGCGACCGCAAGACCGGCGAACTCAAATGGACCGGCACCCGCGTCGATCTCGTGTTCGGCTCGAACTCGATCCTCCGCTCGCTCGCCGAAGTCTATGCCAGCACCGACGGCCATGCGAAGTTCCTCAAGGACTTCGTCGCCGCCTGGACCAAGGTCATGAACCTCGACCGCTTCGATCTGAAGTAAAGCAAACCGACGCAGATTTCAGCAGCGCCACTCCGATTCCACCCTCGGAGTGGCGCTCTGCGAGCGCCATCATCCGGGTGGGCGGATTCCATCCGCCATTCGACACCGGTGATCAAGCCAAGTCCGGAACCTCGAAACCCTTGCGATACACCGGCTTGTCAAACGCGGCCGCCTGCGGACCGGTGAGGCTTCCGGTCTTCGGATCGACACTCACCTTGCTGCCAAACGCACAGAGGGTCGATTTCCAATCGACTCCCCAATCCCCCAACTGCGTGCGCTGACGCGTCAGGATGTCCTCGAAATCCGCCGTCTGTGGCAGCAGCGACGAGAGTTTCTCCAGGGCAACCTGTTCGCCGCTGCGCAGGGAGATGTTCGCCAGATGCGCCGCCGCCGAGGACTTGTGCGAGAGATGCAGCGGTGCTGCCAGATCCTGTGTGCGGCGCGAGCGAACGGCATCGAGAAAATTCTTCATGTGCCCGCCACCGGCATCCCCGGGGAACTTGGCCAGCCGTTCCTTGCCATCCGGGCCCACCACGTAACCCCCACCGCGACCGCCACGGAATTCCCCGCCCTCGCAAGTGACGATGATGCCGATGCGGATCCCCTTGTATGCCGCCTCGACATTGCGATTGGGCGCAAGTCGCATGTTGTTGACCTCGAAGATGCACGGCACACCATTGAGTTCGAAGCTGGCGATCTGCAGGTTCGCGGTTTCCCCGGCATCGTTCCACCCGAAGCGGCCGCCATAGCTGAAAACTTCCTTGGGCATGTCCGGATCCCCGAGCACCCAACTCATCAGGTCGAACTCGTGCGGCCCCTGGTTGCCGATGTCGCCGTCGCCGGTGTTGTAGTCCCAATGCCAATCGTAGTGCAGATGCGGCCGATAGATCGGACGGTCCTGCGCCGGGCCAAGCCAGAGGTTGTAGTCGCAAGTCGCCGGCGGCACCAGCGGCGCGTCAAGCTTGCCGATCGAAGCGCGGTTTTTAAAACACAGGCCACGCACCGCGCGGATCGCGCCGAGCTTGCCTTCCTTGAGGTATTGGAACGCCGAAATCAAACCGACATCCGAACGGTTCTGCGTACCCGCCTGCACGACGCGGCCATACTTCGCAGCCGCCGCCACCATCTGCCGGCTCTCCCAGATGTGGTGTGAAACCGGCTTCTCCACATACACATCCTTGCCCGCCTGGCAGGCATGGATCGTGTGCAAGGCATGCCAATGGTTCGGGCTGGCGATGAACACCGCGTCGATGTCCTTGCGCTCAAGCAACTTGCGGTAGTCGCGGATCATCTCGGGCTTGTTGCCGGCCTTTTGCGCGGCCCTCTCCATGTGCAGGGTGTCTGGGTCGCTCACCGCCACCAGCCTGACATTCGGCATGCCCATGAATTGCTTGAGCAACGAGATGCCGCGCCCACCCAAGCCGATGAATCCGACCCGAAGCTGCTCGTTTGCTCCGACCACGCCCTGGCCGCGCATGGCCATGGACGATGCCACAAATCCCCCGGCAGCCGTCAGAAAACGGCGGCGCGTCAAACCATCAGAAACCGGAAATTGCATCTGCCAAAATACCCCATCATCCGGCCGCATCTTTCAAGCCCAAGCTCAACCCATCCCAAGCACCACCCCGCGAAACATCGTTGCGCCCGACCCGCTGCGGCCTATGGTGCGGACAAGGCCGCCGCAGCACCGGCACCCATCCATCCCGCCATGCGCCTCAAACTGACCATCGCCTACGACGGCCGCCCCTTCAACGGCTGGCAATCGCAGGCCTGCGGCAACACGGTGCAGGACCACCTCCTCAAGGCCCTCGCGGAAACCGCCAAGCAAGAGGTCAGGCTCCAGGGCTCGGGCCGCACCGATACCGGCGTCCACGCCCTCGCGCAAACCGCCCACTTCGATCCGCCGCCGGAGCTCTCGATGAACGCCTGCAACTGGGTGCCGGCCCTCAACACGAAACTCCCCGCCGCAATCCGCATCATGGCTTGCGAGGAGGTCGCCGACGATTTCCACAGCCGCTTCTCGGCCACCGGGAAAATCTATCACTACGACCTCTGCACCGATCCGATCCTGCCGCCGTTCAAGGCCGGACTCGCCTGGCATCTGCCGCGCCTGCTGGATGCGGACGCGCTGCAAGAGGCCCTCATGCTCTACCTCGGCCGCCACGATTTCCATGCCTTCGCCGCCTACCGCGGCAACGAAGGGCCGGAGATGGATTGGCAACGTGAAATCCGCCGCGCCCAGGTCGGGACACTCGCCGACGGCTACCGCATCACCTACGAGGGCGACGGCTTCCTCTACAAGATGGTGCGCCTGATGACCGGCGCCGCCGTCCACGCCGCCCAAGGGCGCCTGCGCATGGACGAACTCGCGGCCCTGCTCGACCAGCCACCCGGACTGCCCTTCGGCAAATCCCCGCTCTGCGCTCCAGCCGACGGCCTCTACCTCCAGCAAGTGCTCTACCCCGGACCACAGTCGCCACCATGATCGAATTTTTCGAAACCCTCTTCACCTGGGAAAACGTCGGCGTCGCCACCGCATGGGTGTTGACGCTGCTGCTGATCGTTTCCGGTTGGGCCGGCTGCATCATCCCCGCGCTGCCCGGACACTTGCT
>CBFGOB010000353.1:0-3228 GCA_965650215.1 uncultured bacterium
GATCAACCCCCACCCGCTGGTCGAACACGAAGCAATCGCCCTCGTAGTGCTCACCACCACATTCCTCGAAGTACTTCAGAATCCCTCCGTCGAGCTGATAGATCTGCTTGAACCCCTCCATCTCCATGAAGGGGCCCGCCTTTTCACAGCGGATCCCTCCGGTGCAGAACATCACCACCGGCCGGTCCTTGAGCTCGTCCGGCAGCTGCCTCACCGCATCCGGAAACTGGCGGAAGGTCTTGATCCGCGGATCGATCGCCCCCCTGAAGGTCCCCAGCTTCACCTCATAATCGTTGCGCGTGTCCAGCAAGGTCACCGGACGGCCCTCATCGAGCCACTTTTTGAGCTCCTTCGCCGGCAACTTCGGCGAGGTGTAGGTCCCCGGCCTCACCCCCTCGACCCCGAAGGCGATGATTTCCTTCTTCATCCGCACCAGCATCCGGTTGAAGGGCTGCTCCTCGCTCAAGCTGACTTTCGGCGTCAGCCCCTCCAAACCCGGAACCGCCCGCAGCCGGGCCAAGAGCCGCTCGATCGAGCCGCCATCCCCGGCAACAAAGAGGTTGATCCCCTCCTCGCTGAGCAAAATCGTGCCTTTCAGCCCCCAAACCTTGCAATCGCGCAGCAATTCCTGCCGCAGCTCCTTGAGCCCGCTCAGTTCGGCAAAGCAATACGTCGAGATGTTGGTGATGGTCGCCACGGGCGGAAAGCATCACGCCGTCCGGCAACTTGGCAAGCTACAAGCGCCTTCCGGCCCCTCAGGCAAGGCAAAGGCCCACCTTTTCCTCATTGAACCCGCCCGGCACCCCTGTTAGCATGCGCGGGCTTCGATTGGCCGTCTCCCGCCGGCCCGACACCGCCGCATCCCGCCATGGACCCAGACATCGACCCCGAATCCGACATCCTCATCGATCACGGCTCGCCCGTGCGGCAGTTCTCCGTCATGCTGCCCAACCGGGCCGGGGCGCTGGCCGCTTTGGTCAAGATGCTGCGCTCGGAAAAAATCGAGGTCATGGGCCTGAGCGTCCAGGACTCCCGCGACGCTACCGTCGCCCGCATCATCCTCTCCAACCCCGAGGCCGCCGAGCAAATGTTCATCGAAAAGGGCATCCCCCACACCACCTGCGAAGTCGTCGTGGTCGCCTTCAAGGAATCCGGACCGGAGCTCCTGCAATGCCTCGACACCCTGATGATCGCCGAAACCAACGTCGATTTCGCCTACGCCCTCCTCCCCTCTCCCGGTCTCCAATCAATGCTGGCGATGCACGTCGAGGACTACGAGTTCGCCGTCGCCATCCTCCACCAAAGCGGCTTCAAGCTGATGTATCAGCAGGATCTGAGCCGGTGAAATGCCCCGAAGCCCTTTTCAAGGGAAAGGACCTTTTTCCGACAGGTCCGTCTTTTGAATTGAGAATGGCTGAATCCATGGCCTTGATCGCTGTCGATTCCCCGGGGGCTGACGCGTCGGAAATGCGGCCCTACCCTGACAAAACCCACGCTGAAGCCCCATGACCTCCGCCATCATCGTCGCCGCCGGCTCCAGCCAGCGCATGGGCTTCGACAAGCTCAGCGCCCTGCTCGAAGGCAAGCCGGTGCTACAGCACACGGTCGAGGCCTTCCTCGCCGCGGAGTCGATCTCCTCGGTCATCGTCGTCTGCCCCGAAGCACGCTGGACACAGATCCCCGGACTCCAATCCCACCCGGCCGTCACCCGTGTCGATGGCGGCATTCAACGCCAGGACTCGGTCGAACAAGGACTCAGGGCACTGCCACCCGGCACCGTTCTGGTTGCCGTCCACGATGGTGCCAGGCCCTTGATCGCCTGCGAGGATATCGACCGCTGTGTCGCCGCCGCCCGGGCCCACCGGGCCGCCAGCCTGGCCCGGCGGGTGACCGAAACCATGAAACGCTCGGACCCAAACGGCTTTTCAAGCGAGGCAGTCGACCGTGAGCAGCTTTGGTCCATGGAAACCCCACAGGTTTTCGAGGTCGACCTGCTCCGGAAGGCCTACAACCATGTCAGCGCCCAAGGCTTGAGCGTCACCGACGAAGTCTCGGCGCTGCAAGCGATCGGCGTGCCGGTCAAATTCATCGAGTCCCACCACCCGAACCTGAAGATCACCACTCCCGCCGACCTCAAGATCGCCGAAGCGATGATGAAAATGAATCCATCGTAACAAATCGCTTCTCCACCGGTCCGCGAGTTTCAACTCGCATCTTCTCTTCCCCCTCTCGCATTTTCCCAACCGTTCCCCCTTCTGGGGACTCCACCGACGGTCATAGACTGCCGCTACACTCTTCTCCCATGAGCCAAGCCACCTACGCATGGATGCAAGTCCCCAACGGTCCGCGCCTTGCGGTGGCGACCGTACCACACTCGGAATGCGCCGCCCTGACGATCCACATTCCGGCCGGCAGCCGGGATGAAGACCGGCTTCCCGCCGGCCTCGCCCACTTCGTCGAACACATGGTCTTCAAGGGCACCCCCACCCGCAGCGCGAAACAACTCAGCACCGACATCGAAAACGCCGGCGGCCAAATCAACGCCTGCACCTCCGAGGACCAAACGACCTACGAAGCCCGCGGCGAGGCGGAACTCCTGCCGCTGATGGCAGAAATCCTTTCGGACATGGTCTGGAACGCGAGCTTTCCCGAATCCGAAATCGGGCTCGAACGCGATGTGATCGGCGAGGAAATCACCATGTACCGCGAGTCGCCCGCGGATCACATCAGCGACCTCATTTCCCAGGCCCTCTGGGGCGATCACCCGCTCGGCAGCCCGATCTCCGGATCGCTGGAATCGATCGCCAGGATCGACCGCGATGCGCTGCTGGAATTCCGCAGGCAACACCACTTCCGCAAGGACCTGGTCATCGCCGCCGCCGGACCCTTCGGGCTCGATGAACTGGTGTCGGTGATCCGTCCCCACCTGCCCCAACACTTTCACACGCCGGTCGCGTTCCGGCCCTTCGCGCCCGATGCAGGATCGCCACGCCATCTCGTCGAGCAACGCGACACCGACCAACTCCAACTCTCGCTCGCCTGGCACACCCCTGGCCGCCACTCGGAAAAACGCCACGCCCTGCGCCTGCTCAGCCTCATCCTCGGCGAGTCCGCCAGCTCCCGGCTCTTCCTCGAACTCCGCGAGGAACGCGGGCTTTGCTATCAGATTTCCAGCGACACCTCGCTCTACCACGAAACCGGAGCCTTCGAGATCCATGCCGGCCTCGA
>CBFGOB010000354.1:0-3225 GCA_965650215.1 uncultured bacterium
GGTGATGCCGTCCGGATCCTTGCCGTGGAGGATGTTGCGGGCGAAGGGTTGCCAATGGTGGCTGGCGAGTTCCTGGGCGATGGCAATGGCTTCGGCGGGCTCCACCTGGGAAGGCGCGGCGGGGTTACCGGGGATCAGCTCGACCTGGCCGTGCGATGCCAAGGGTAGCGAGCATCCGGTCAGCGCCGCCAGTCCAAGGAGAATCATCCATCGCATGGATCAAAGCATGGAACCGGCCAAAGGGGCGGGTCAAGCGTGTCGGCCCGCCATTCGGGTTGACCGCAAGAGCCATTCGGCGCAGAAGCATGGCATGTCATGGCGATGGATCGGGTGTTCGATGGTGATGTTGCTCGGTCATGTCTCCGCAGTGTCCCCCAAGGCGCGCGTCGCTTTGGTGATCGGGAATGCCCGTTATGAATCCGCGGTGGGTGCCTTGAAGAATCCGGTCAATGACGCCAAGGCCGTGGCCAAGGAATTGCGCGGGCTCGGTTTTGCGGTGACCGAGGAGCACAATGTCACGCGCGACGAATTGCTGGAAGCGCTTGGGGATTTCCGCAAGAAGGTCAACGGCTCCGAAGTCGCCTTGTTTTACTTCGCCGGGCATGGGATTTCCGTGGGGGGGTCGAATTACCTGATTCCGATCAAGTCCGGCTATCAGGCCGATGCGGCTGATGATTTTGCGTTGCGCCTGCTGGCGGAAACGAAGTTGTTCAATGCCGATCAGGTCTTGGCCGAGCTGGGTGCGGCGGGAGGGCTGTGCAATCTGGTGATCCTGGATGCCTGCCGCAACACGCCGCTGTCGGGGAACCGCCAGCTGCGGTCCTCCGCACAGGCTGCGGGGTTGATGGAGATGCGGCCGCCGGCGGGGTCTTTGGTCGCCTTTGCGACCGATGCGGGGCGGGTGGCACAGGATGGTTCAGGAGTGAACGGTTTGTACACCGGCGAGTTGATCCGGCATTTGCAGACGCCGGGTCTGACGATCGAGCAGGTATTCAAGCGCACGCGTTCCGGGGTGATGGAGAAATCCGGCGGCAAGCAGGTGCCGGTCGAGTATTCGCGGCTGGTCGGTGAGGACATCCATCTTGCCGGTCCGGGGGAGCAAGCGGCATCGGCTGGGGACGGCATTCCCCGCGCGGAGCCGGTGAAGTTGCCGTCCGCGGCGGTCGTCAACCGCCTTGCCGCTGCCGGCAAGGTCGACGAGTGCCTGGAAGCCCTGCATCTGATCGCGGCGGCCGAGGGGCCGGGAGAGTATGCGGCGGCACCGCTGGATGCCTTGCTCGAAATCGCGAAGGAGGATCTCAAGGGGGTGAGTGTCGCATCTGCGCGCAGCCGTGAGATCATGGGGACCTGTGAAAAGGTGCTGCGGGCGGTGAACGCCTGTTTGCCGGCGGACCATCGGAAGCGCGGCGAGCTGAGTGCCAAGGCGCAGAACCGCCGTGGCGATGGTTTGTTGCTGGACGGCCGGGCGGCTGAGGCCTTGGCCTGCTATCAGGAAGCGGTCCGCATGGCTCCGGAGGATGCCTATCCTTTGTACAACCGTGGCCGGGCGCATGCGGCCTTGGGGCGGGTCGAGGAGGCGAGGGTGGATTTCACCGCGGCGATGGACCCGAAGTTCAAGCAGCCGATGGCTCGCAAGCTGGCACGGCAGGAGCTGGAGAAGCTGGCGGCGCGGGATTGAAGACGGACCTTTCGGAAAAAGGTCCCTACCTGGAAGGGGCATTTTCATCTTGGGTAGGGACGCGTTTCCGACGCGTCTGCGTGGAAGGTGGGGTAAATGAAACGGACCTGTCGGGAAAAGGTCCCTACCTGGGAAAAGGTCCCTGCCATGGGTGACTTTTCGGGAAAACCGTTCGGATTCTCCCTTGAAACCCCGTCCTTCCCGCTGGAGACTCCGCCAGCCCATGACCCGCATGCTCACGCACCCGTATTCGTTTCCCGATGCCAGCGGCCACTTTGGTCAATTTGGCGGGATGTTTGTGCCGGAAACCCTGATGGCACCGCTGCAGGAGCTGGCGTCAGCTTACCAGGAGGCGAAGGAGGATCCGTCCTTCCAGGCCGAGCTGGACCACTTGCTCGAGCATTACGTCGGGCGCAAGACGCCGCTGTATTTCGCCGAGCGCTGGACGGAAAAGCTGGGTGGGGCGAAAATCTACCTCAAGCGCGAGGATCTGCTGCACACGGGAGCGCACAAGATCAACAATGCCCTCGGGCAGATCCTCTTGGCCAAGCGCCTGGGCAAGAAGCGGATCATTGCCGAGACCGGTGCGGGCCAGCACGGCGTGGCGACGGCCACGGTCTGCGCGCGTTTCGGCATGGAGTGTGTGGTTTACATGGGCAAGGTCGACATGGAGCGGCAGGCGCTCAACGTGGCGCGGATGCGCCTGATGGGCGCCGAGGTGCGGGCGGTGACGGCGGGTCAGGCGACCTTGAAGGAGGCGGTCAACGAGGCGATGCGCGACTGGGTGGCGACGGTGGACCACACCCATTACATTTTGGGATCCGCGCTGGGGGCGCATCCGTTTCCGATGATGGTGCGGGATTTCCACCGGATCATCGGGGTCGAGGCGCGGGCGCAGATTCTGGAGCGCGAGGGCCGTTTGCCGGACCTGCTGGTGGCTTGTGTCGGCGGAGGCTCGAACGCGATCGGCCTGTTCCACCCCTTTCTTGACGACGAGCAGGTGCGGATGGTGGGTGTCGAGGCCGGGGGGGAGGGGATTGTCCGCGAGCGTCATGCCGCCCGATTCCAGGGGGGCAAGCTCGGCGTTCTGCAGGGCACCAAGACCTGGCTGCTGGCCAACGACGACGGCCAGATCGAGCTGACCCATTCGGTTTCCGCCGGTCTCGACTATGCGGCGATCGGGCCGGAGCATGCCAACCTGCACGACATGGGTCGGGTGGAATACACGTATGCCACCGACGACGAGGCCCTGGCGGCGTTCAAGGAACTGGCCTACTGCGAGGGGATCATTCCCGCGCTCGAGAGCGCGCACGCCATGGCCTACGTCTCGAAAATCGCCGGAAGCCTGCCTGCCGACTCGATCATCGTTGCCAATCTATCGGGTCGGGGCGACAAGGATGTCGAGCAGGCGTCGAAGTTCCTGCTGTAGCTTTCACCCGCGATTTTTCAAGCCGGCGGCGTTCTCATTTCTTGACGTGCCAGCAGGGGAGGACCATCCTCGGGGGATTCCTTGCAAATGATCCCTTTGAGCATCCGTCAGATTGCCG
>CBFGOB010000355.1:0-3220 GCA_965650215.1 uncultured bacterium
GTTTCATAAGGAGAGATGTTCCGGGGTCAGTTCGATCGGTTGTTTGCTAAGGGCGGATGGATTCACCCAGAAGATCGGCGCCTCACTTTCGAAGGCGTGGCGCGCATCGCAATTCAAGGTGGCTTCGCCGCGGACCGCAGCAAAAAAGTTCTCCAAATGCGGCTGGTGGGCCGGTTTGTTGAAACCACCGGGCAAATCGAACTCTTCGGGCGGCGCGGATTCGTATGAGGCCACCGAATCGGCGCTGCGCTCGGGCCTTGGCGGCGCGGGCTTGCGGATGAGATACCCTTCCTTGACCAGATCCTCCCAATCGGGAGCCCCGTCTTCACGGTAAATGGCCGAAGCCGAGGCGATTTCGGCGGTTTTGACCGTGGCCTGGGTGCCCATGAAGCTTTCCCAGAAACCGCCACCCGAGCTGGTGGTGGTCAGCACCTGGTAAAACGCGGACACCTCACCCTGCGGCGTGTCGTAGTCGAAGAGGCACATCACGCTGTCGAAATGCTCGCGGTTCTTGAAGTAGGACTTGGCACCGGTCGCGTAAAGACGCTTGGGCACGGCTCCGGCGAACCAGTTGAAGATGTCGATCTGGTGGGCGCCGAGGTCGGAGATGGGGCCGCCCGACAGGTCGCGGTAGACACGCCAGTTGAGGAACTGGTGGAAGTCCTTGAAGCCGTAGCGGTTCAACACGTCGGTCGGCACAATGATGCTCTTGGCAATCTTTTTGCCGCCGATGTCTTCGGAGGCACCCAGCGAACGGTTCCATTGGGCGTTCATGCTCGTGAGCTGGCCGATGATCTTCTTGCCGTTGATCAATTCGCCATAGGTGTAGCGGTAACGCGGGTTGCTGCGGCGCTGGTGGCCGATCTGGCAGAGTTTGCCGGATTTCTCCATCGCATGGACCATGGCACGCGCGCCATCGATGGTGTTGGACATCATCTTTTCGCAATACACATGGAGCCCCGCCTCGAGGCACTTGACCGTGTGGGGTGAATGCCAGAAGTCCGGCGTCGCGACGACCGCCGCGTCCAGACCCTTCTCTTTGGCAAGCATGTCGTCGATGTCGACATAGCCGTTCGGCTTGTCACCTTGGTGAGCTCCGATCTGGTTGACGCCCTTCTTGCGGTTCCAATCCGAAATGTCGCAGACCGCCTGGAAGTGCAGGCCGGGAATGTTCTTCATGCTTTCGAACAGCACCTCGGCCTGCTTGCCGAAGCCGACGATGGCGATGTGGATCTTGTCGGACCCGCCGGCCTCCGCCGCACGCAGGATGTTGGGAGCCGCAAGGATGAGTCCGGCACCCGCAGACTTCTTCAGAAAGCTGCGCCGGTTGAGTGAGAAGTGTGGGTCATTCATGATGGTTTACCATTTTTTGAGGATGACGAGACGGTCGTGTTTGGCCAGTGCCAGCGCCATGACAATCATGATCATGTGCACGCCGAGCCAGGCGACCCCGTCATTCTGGTTGATCAGGATCAGGCCCCAGGTCAGGCTGATGTAGAGCAGGCCAAGGAGGAACAGCGAACTGCGGTAGCCGATGCCGAGGATGATCGTGAGACCCAACAGGATCAGGGCCGGGCCGAGAACCTTGTCATACAGCGGCAGCGCGAACTTCAGCATGAGGGGCTCCTTCTCGAACATCTTCATCATCGATTCCGGCACACCGTGATAGGCCTCGGTGGTGTAGATCTTGATCTTGTCGTTGCCGGTGAGGCCATACTTGTTCGGGTCGCCACCGATCTTGACCAACTCCTCGGAGTTGACCTTGACGGTGTACTTCTCAAGACCGGTCTGGATGGCGCGCACACCCAACCAAAGGCGTAGCAGCAGGGATCCGAAGAGCATTTCAAGGTTGAGGCAGGGGCAGCACTTTTCTTCTTGGGACATGGGATGGTGGGGTTGGTGTGGCAAAGATTGATGTTGTGGAAAAGGGGTCAAGCAAAGGAGTCAGAACGCTCAACTTGTGGTGGTTTACGCACAGCAAGATGGCCGTTCTTTCATGGGATGCTAGGGCAAGATTTCGAAATTTCAGCCGATTTCAGGCTTCCATCCCTCCCGATAGGTGCGGTGGATGAATTCGTGCGCCTCCGGCAAGCCTCGCGCCTCGAGATTGGCGGAATCCCAGTCGATATTGCGGCCGAGGCGAAGGGCGAGGTTGCCGGCCAGCACCATCTCGGTGAGAGGACCGGCGTGGTCCTCGAAATTCGACAAGGGCTTCGGCCCTTCTCCGCGGACTGCACGGCACAACTCCTGGGTCGGCCCGCCCTTGATCCGTTCGTACACCGGCGCCACGGACGCAGGCTTTTCGGCCTTGCCGTTCCGGAACCACTTGGGCGCACCGCTGCCGTAGGGGTCGGCGAGATAGATCACACCCTCGGTGCCGACAAAGGCCTGACCGCAACCGCTGGAGGCATTGAGATCGAGGTCGTCGGGCAAGCCCGGGGGGCGGATGAAATCCGCCTGCGTCTGCGGGTTCTGGATGCCGTCCTGCCAGATCAGCTTGAGCGCTTTGCGCTGACCCTTGGCCGGGAAGGCATAGACGATGGTCGAACGCTCGGGAGCGATGACATCGTCAAATCCGGTGGCAAACGCCCGTTCGACCACAAAGTCGCCCGAAAGATCGAGTGCCCAGAAGGCGGAGTTGAAGCTGTGACAACCGATGTCCCCCAAGGCCCCACAGCCGTAATCCCAAAACCCCCGCCATTTGAAGGGATGGATCTGGGGATTGTAGGGACGTTCGACAGCACAAGTCCCCTGCCAGACATCCCAATTCAAGGTTTCGGGAACCGGCACTTGCGGAAACCTCAGGCCAGCACCCTGCGGCCAGATCGGACGGTTCGTCCAGTAATGCACCTCGGTCACCTCGCCGATGAGGCCGGCTTCAATCCACTCCCTCAGCACCCGGGTGCCCTGCATGGTCGCCCCTTGGTTGCCCATGACGGTCAGCACGCCCTTCTCCCTGGCGAAATCTGCCAAGGCCCGCGCCTCCCACAGGTTGTTGCACAAGGGCTTCTGCACCATCACCGGTTTGCCCAGGCGGATCGCCTCGACCGCAATCGGGAAATGCATGTGGTCCGGCGTCGAGACAGTCACCACGTCGATCTGGTCCGCCACCTCGGCGAACATCTCGCGGTAATCCGAAAACACCCTGGCCTCCGGAAACGCGCTCCGGGCGCTGGCCGTGCGTTGCGGGGGGCGTTCCATCACGGTGGTGGACGACAGC
>CBFGOB010000356.1:0-3217 GCA_965650215.1 uncultured bacterium
GAGCTCGGCCGCCCGCGCGGGATCGTTCCCCTGATAGGCCGACTCGGCCTGGAGGAACGCGGCCTGACCCTTGAGGTGGGGCGAGGTGGCGGATTCCTGAAGGATCTGCAAGGTTGTCATCGCCTGCACGGTTTCTCCGGCATCCATCTGCCAGCGTGCCATGGTCAGCAGTGCTCGGTTGGCCAGAAAATGGTTCGGGTTTTCAAGGCGGAGCCGGTTGAGCAGGCTGTAGGCTTCATCGCGTGCGGCGTCGCTGCGCATCTGATGCAGTCCTGCGGCACGCGTGAAGAGGGAAAACGCGAGCAGGTCGTCGCCTGGGGCATCGACCGGCCATGCGGCAACGGCGCTGCAGGGTTCCGTGACGATGAGTCCGGTTGAAGGCAGCATCGGCGGGGTAATCCATTGGGCGAGGCGCTCCAGGATCGGGTTGTCGGGCATCGGGTTGTCGGGCAAGGCCTCGAGCAGGCGCTTGAAGATTTCCTCGAGCTGGGGGGAATCCGGATGGTCCTGGATGAAATTGAGCAGCCATTCCGCGGAGCTCGCATGGTCGCCCTTGGCCCTCAGCGCATCGGCAAGACCGGTGACGGCGGCGTGATAGCGCTCCATCGGCAGGTTTCTCGGTTCATTGATGAGCGACTGGAAACGAGTGATCGCCTCGTCGAACTTTTCCTCCCGCAGCAGCAGTTGCGCATCGATGAAGCGCGCGGTCGCCTGATCCTTTTCGCGGACGTTTTTCGGGTTCGGAAGGGTTTCCCGGGCCTCATCGATGCGGTCGAGATCGAGGAGGATCAGTGACTGACGGAGACGGATCTCGCTCAGTTCGCCCGGGTTTGCGCCTTCATCGAGCAGCGACAGCGTCTTGAGGGCGGTCTGGGGCTCCGCGAGGGCGAGTTCGAGGCTGGAAACCGTGAGTCCTGTTTCGTGGCGGTGAGGGGACTTGGGATTGGTGATCAGCGGTTTGAGGATGGCGATGGCATCGATGAAGCGCCCCATGGCCGCCAGGGCCTGGCCTTTCCAAAATGGTGCCTCGGGATGCTGGGCGACCAAGTCCTGGCCGAGAAGCTTGAGGGCCTCTTCGGGTTTGCCATCGCGGATTTTCGCTTCGCAGAGGCGGATCGCCACTGCGGATTTCGCGGCCGGATCCAGGGGCTCATTGGCGAGCGCTTGTTCAAAATGCAGGGTGGCCAGCTCCCAAAGCCGTGCGGCCAGCGCGTCGTTGCCCTTTTGCACCAGCGACACTTCCTGAGCCCGCAGGGAGCTGTGGATCAGAAGCAGCAGGATGAAAAGCGCGCGTGTGAATGCCATCGGACCCGGCGATTCTGGCGCCCCAGTGGCGGCATGGCGAGATGAAATCGACGGGTGCCGCCCGATCTTTGGCTGGATTCACCTCGCCAGCAACTTGCGCAGATCGGCGGGGTTCAGGTCGAGGGTGAGCGCGGCCTGTTTGAAGTCGCCGTCGGATGCTTCCAGCACGTGGCCGGCGACTTCGCGCTGGATCCAATCGAGCAGTTTTTCGTCCCGTGGCGCGGCGCTGATCAGGGTCTTGAAGGCGGCTGCGAGCTGGCCAGCGGATTTCCTTGGCGCCGAGGCCAGCGGGATGTCGGCGGGCAGCAGCACATTGGAACCTGCCAAGGCGCAGGCACGGGCGATCGTGTTCTCCAATTCGCGCACGTTGCCCGGCCAGCGGTGGGCCTGGAGGGTGCCAATGGCCTCCGCGGAGAGCTTGATGCGGGCCATGCCGTTTTTGCGGGTGATCCGCTGGAGGAAAAACTCGGCGAGCAGGGGGATGTCCTCCGGGCGTTCGCGGAGCGGCGGGATTTTGAGTTCGACCACATTGAGCCGATAGTAGAGGTCCTCGCGGAAGCGCCCCGCGGTGACTTCTTCCGAGAGGTTCTTGTGGGTGGCGGCAATGATGCGGACGTCGCTTTTGAGCGTCTCGTTCGAGCCGACGCGCGAAAACGTCCCGTCCTGAAGCACGCGCAGGAGCTTGACCTGGATCGAGAGCGGCATGTCGCCGATCTCGTCGAGAAACAGCGTACCGCCGTCGGCTTGTTCGAAGCGCCCGGCCCGGCGGGCGATCGCGCCGGTGAAGGAGCCCTTTTCGTGGCCGAACAGTTCGCTCTCGAGCAGGTTTTCCGGAATCGCTCCGCAGTTGATGGTGATCATTTCCCGCTGCCGGCGCGGGCTGTATTCGTGGATCGCCTTGGCGACGAGTTCCTTGCCGGTGCCGCTTTCGCCGGCGATCAGGACCGGTGCGTCCGAGCGGGCGACGCGGCCGACGAGTTTGAAGACTTCCTGCAGGGCGCGCGAGACGCCGATCATTTTGACGCGGCTGTCGGACTTCGGGAGTTCCGCGGCGGGGTGGTCCGCGCTGCGCCGTTGCTCCTGGGTTTGGAGGGCGGACTCGACGACCGGCCGCAGTTCGAAAGGCAGCGATTCCTTGCGCAGGACGTCGTGGGCGCCGCTTTGGGTGGCCTCGATGATCTGACCCGTGGTCGGGAAGCCGGTGGTCAGGATGACCAGGGTCTGGGGGCTGCGCTGGCTCACCTGGCGGAGGAACTCCATGCCATCGAAGGGTTCCATGTCCATGGCGGCCACCACCACTTCCACCGGGGTCTTTTCGATGACCTTGATCGCCTTCGCGGCATCGTCGCAGCGCAGGATGCGCAGTTGGTCCGCCGCAAGATGCTTGGTCGCCCACTCGAGAAAATCCAGATCGGGGTCAACCAGCAACAGCGTTTCTTCTGCAGGCGTGTCGGGCATGGAAGCGATGGGCGTGAATGAATCAGGCTGACGCTGAAAGACAGCAAAAAAATCACCCCTCAGGCGTCAGGGATGCTTTGCGGGTGGCGTTGGGTGCTCCGCAGGGGTTCCGGAGCGATGCCGTAAGCGATGCGGATTCTTTTCGAACTTTTTCGGTTGCGGATGCTCCGCCCGGTTCTAGAATCCTCGTGACTGCTGTGTTCGAATAGTATGGTAGCTGGCCCGAACCGATAAAATTGATCCGGGATCTGCAATCCGATGTCTGCTGTCACGCCCATTACGGGAAGGCAAACGGCTGAAGATGATCCCACTTGTTGAGCTTACGGAACGTGGCTCACAGCACCATGAACGGCACAGCGGTTTTTTTGTGTACGGATGGCACGGGGTCTTGCTCGAACTCGATGCGACGGCAGGGTCATTTGGATCAAACGACCGCTACACGCCGCGTCGTGCC
>CBFGOB010000357.1:0-3185 GCA_965650215.1 uncultured bacterium
ATTTTGAAATGGGGGGCTTTCGGCATCAGCAGTCCCACCCTCTAGCAAAAAACGCGGAAATGGGAAGAGTGGAATCAAATGAAAGACGTCAGGGCCGATCCTGCCATTCGACCGGGCGAAAGCGCTGCGGCCGGTGGAAATCGGGATTGCCCCCGCCCAGGTCGGAGGCCGAAAAAAACCGCTGGTCCGGCGAGTGCAGGATGAAGGTGACATTGGCCGCGGGGCCATGCGGCCAGTCGAGTTCGCACTTGAGGAAATCGAGGGGGATGCCGAGCGCCGCGGACCAAGTGCCATCGGCTTGCGCGGCGGCCGCGACCCGGACATCGGGCCGCGATCCGTCCGGCCCCCGCTCGCGGGCAGCGCTGAAGCGGGCAAACCACCAGGCGCCCCGGGGTGACAGGTTGAACTCGAGATAGCGTCGGCGGTCCGCCGCCGCGAGAAAGAGCTCGGCGACATCGTGCTGCCACAGGCCCTCCCGCCAGTCTCCCGGGCCGGCATCCGGATGTGGGTGGGGTACTGCCGCATGGCGGACGACCAGCCACAGCCGCTGCGGGTCCGTCGCCAGCGCCCATTCCGGCGCCGGCTGGCCGGCGAGCTGATGCCAGTCCCGGGCGATCGCCGCCATCGGCAGCTCGCGTTCCCCGGGCACGAATGCCTCTTGCATGCGCCAAATCGTCATGTCCCAGCATCCCCGCAACGGCCCCGGCCTGTCGAGTCCTGAAGGCCCGGTGATGGTCAGGCTCTCCGGCAAAATGTTTTTAAAAAAGAATCGCCAAAACCGGGCCAAACATGCTTCCTCTGGGCTGCCCAGCCCTTCCCGATCCGCATTTTTTCCATGGCACGTCGCAAGACAGGTTTTTACAGCACGATCGAATACATCGGTCCACGACCCGCCAAGCCGAAGCGTCCCAATTACCTCGGCGGCTGGGTCATCGTCGCGCTGGCGCTGGGGTTGGGATTCTGGTTTGGCCGGCCCTTGGTCACTCCGCTGCTGAAAGCCGACGGCGTCTCCTTCGAAGAGGCGCAGATGCTCAGCGCCAACCTCGACGGATCGACGAGCCGTTGCCAGAAGCTCGCCGCCGCCGCCCTGCGGCACTCGGCCGAACCGGTCGCCTACGACCCTTCCTATTACCGCATCGCCTATCCGAACGGCGACATCCCCCACGGCAAAGGAGCGGCCGCCGACGTCGTGATCCGCTGCCTGCGCCAGATCGACATCGATCTGCAGAAGGAAGTCCACGAGGACATGAGCAAGCACTTCCGGCTCTATCCGCAGCTTTGGAATGCGAAGGCTCCCGATCCGAACATCGACCACCGCCGCATCGAGAACCTGCAGCGCTACTTCGAGCGCCACGCGCAGGTGCTCAGCCCCAGCACCGATGCCTCGGATTACCGTCCCGGCGACATTGTCATCTGGTCATTGACCAATGCCGACAAGCACATCGGCATCGTGGTTCCCGGCCCCGGCAAGCACATGGTCGAACCCTGGGTCGTCCACCACAGCGGCAGCGGATTGAAATGGGAGAATGCCCTCTTCGAACACCGGATCGACGCCCATTTCCGCTGCCCGGCCGACGGCGAGTAAGCGCCCCCGCGATGCCGCGCGCGAGCTTGCGGCGGCCACAGGTGTGGGCTTTGGGTTCAAACACGGGTTCAGGCCTCGGGCGGTACCTCGCCGAGCATGCGGTCGAGCTCGGCCACCCGCTCCCAGGGCAGGCGCTTGCGCTGGTATTTCCGCCACACGATGTCGCGCAGTTCGCGCAGCACCGACTCCGGCGGGTTCTTCAGGTCCGTCCACACCGGATTGCGCTTTTCGGTGGCGGTCATGATGGTCCATCCACTATTGAGGTAGTAGTTGGCTCGGTAATAGACCTTGCCCTCATCGCCGCGTTCGAACCACTCGTGACTTTCCATGGCGCAAGGCTTGTCCGCCGCGGTTCGGGAAACAAGCCGTGATTGCCGCGCCCCGGACATGAGCCGCGCCGTGCCCCGTCCCGGCTCCGGACGCCGGCACCCGTATGATTGTTGTCCGCCGCCCGCAGGGCGGCCAAGCCCCTCGGCGTGGGCGGAATCCCAATCGCTTGGCTGGCTGGCGGGGCATCCGAACCAAGCCGGGCCAGCCTCCCCCCGGGAGCGGGAGATGGATGTTCTTGATGTCCGCATAATCTGATTTCCTCTTACCCGCCCAACGCTATATTCCACCCACATCGTCGACCCAAAAAACCCCACTTGGCGCCGCGATCCCTCCGATCCCTTGTTGGCTCATTCCGATGATCAATCCCTCCCTTGCGCGGCAGTGTGCCGTGTTTTTGCGAATTCATGCCCAGACGCTTTTGCCGCCGGGTGCTTGGATGCCAATGGGTGCTTGAATCGGTTTCCCGTACCCATTCCGAACAACACGTCCTCACGCCAAACCCAAGGTCATTGAATCGTCACCCATCGCCGCGGCCTCCCTCACCCGCAACCTGGCCGCCTGATTCCCGATTTCCCAAATCCCACAACACCATGCGCCTTCCGCGAATCCTGTTTTTCTGCTCTCTTGCCGGCGTTTTCCTGATGCTGTTCCACCAAGCCCATGCGGCTCCTTACGGGGCGGAGGGCATGCTGATCGAGTTCATCCAGCCGGATGGTGCCAAAATCAATCTCCGTGTCTTCGGCGACGAGTTCTACGGGCACACCGCCACCGAGGATGGATACACGGTCGTCTTCGATCCTCAGACCCGGAGCTACCAGTATGCCGCCCTCAGCCCCGACGGCAACGAGTTCGCCCTGACCGGCATGCTGGTCGGCAAGGCCGATCCCCAGAAGCTCGGACTCGCCAAAGGCCTCGACATCAAGCCTGCGGCCAAAGCCGCCAAGGCGCGCGCCAACCACGCGGCACACGACGCGGTCGTGAAACAGGGAGAGCGCTGGGAGGCGGTGAAGCAGGCCAACCGGAACTACCGGGCCTTCAAGAATGAAGTCAAAAAACAGGAGAAGGCCGGCAAGAAGGGCTTTGTCATTCCGCTCGGCACCGTGTTTCCCGATTCGGTCATTCCGCCGGCCCCGCAAATGGAGGCCCCCGCCGAAGGCGACGGCACCACCACCGAGGAACCTCCGGTCGCACCCGCCCCGCCAAGCTTCACCCTCACCGGAGACGTCGTGGGCCTGACGATCCTGGTGGATTTCTCCGATGTGCCCGGAAC
>CBFGOB010000358.1:0-3185 GCA_965650215.1 uncultured bacterium
GGGCCTGCCAGTCCGGGATTCCGCGGGTGCATGTGCTCAATGGCAGGCGCCACGGGGTCTTGGTGGATGAATTGTTCTCCAACGCCGGTGTGGGCACGATGGTGCACGCCGACAGCTACCGGATGATCCGTTTCCTGCGTGAGGAGGACATTCCCGAACTGCTTGGCCTGCTCGGCCGCTCGGTGCGCAGGACCAAGCTGGTCGAGCGGACCTCCGAGGACCTCCAGTCGCGGATCGGTGATTTCCATGTGATGACCATCGACGACCACGTGGTCTGTTGCGTGGCCTTGCATCCTTATGAGGCGGAAGACTGCGCCGAGGTTGCCTGCCTCTATGTCAAGCAGGCGCACGAGGGCTACGGATACGGCATGGATCTGGTCAGGCATGCCGAGGACATCGCGCGCAGGATCCCGGTGTCACGGGTATTTGCCCTGAGCAACCGTGCGGCGGGATTTTTCACCGGCAAGCTCGGCTACGAGCCCGCGTCCGTGGAGGCCTTGCCGAAAAAACGCCGCGAGCAATTCGAGGCCAGTGGCAGAGATTCGTTGGTCTTTTCCCGAAATCTCTGCTAGAGGTGATGGTGATTCTGATCACCTATCCCCATGAAACTCAAATTTTGCGGAGCAGCAGGCACAACGACGGGTTCGCAGCACCTGCTTGAAGTCAACGGCAAGCGCATTCTTCTCGACTGCGGGCTTTACCAGGGTTCGCGCAAGGATGCTTACGAGATCAACTGCGGTTTTCCCCATTTCGATCCCAAGTCGATCGATGCGGTGATCCTTTCCCACGCCCACATCGACCACAGCGGCAACCTTCCCAACCTGACCAAGAACGGATTCGAGGGGAACATCTATGCGACCGATGCGACGCGGGACCTGTGCCAGATCATGCTTGCCGATTCGGCGAGGATCCAGGAAGGCGATATCGACTGGTTGAACAAACACCGCAAGCGCGAGGGGCTCGAGCCGGTCGCGCCCTTGTACAACGAGTATGATGCCGAGCGCTGTCTGAGGCAGTTTGTGAGCATTTCCTACAACCGTCCCTTATTGGTCTGCGACGGCGTGAAGGTGACGTTCATCGACGCCGGGCACATTCTCGGCAGCGCGCAGGTCCTGCTGGAGCTTGACGACCGGGCCGACGGCCAGCACAAGCGCTTCCTGTTTTCCGGCGACGTCGGCCGCGGGGGCAACGAAGTCCTGCGGGATCCGGTGGCGGTGGAGAACGTGGATTTCCTGCTCATGGAAAGCACCTACGGCGGCCGCGAGCACGTCGCGCCGCCGGGCATGGGCGAGGAATTCGGCGAGATCATCCGCAAGGCGGCCAAGCGGGGCGGCAAGATCCTGATCCCGTCGTTCGCCGTTGAGCGCACCCAGCAGGTGCTCTACATGCTCAACGAGCTGTTCAAGGAAGGGAGGATCCCCCATCTCAAGGTATATGTCGACAGTCCGCTGGCGGTGAGTGCGACCGAGATCTACCGGCTTCATCCGGCGGCTTTCAACGAGGAGGTGTACCATTCCCTGTTCGACCGCCAGAACCCGTTCGGTTTCGAACACCTCACGCTGGTGAGATCGGTGCAGGGATCCAAGGCGCTCAACGATGTCGAGGGCCCGGTGATCATCATCTCCGCATCCGGAATGTGCGAGGCTGGGCGGATCCTGCATCATCTGAAAAACAACATCGGCGATCCGAAAACCACGGTGCTGTTTGTCGGTTATTGCGCGGACCATACGCTGGGCCGCCGCCTGCGCGACGGGGAAAAGGAGGTCTCGATCTTCGGCAAGCGGCACACGGTGCGGGCGCGGATCGAGACCGTCGATTCCTTTTCGGGTCATGCCGACCACTCCGAGCTGCTTGATTATTTCGACCGCACCACGGGCCCGAAAAAGCGGGTTTGGCTGGTTCACGGCGAGAAGGATGCGAGTGAAATGCTCAAGCGTGCCCTGGACGAACGCCATGCCGGCAAGGTCGAGATCGCGGAGTTGGGAACCGAGGTGGAATTCTGATTCCGGAACGATTGAAAAATCGTGCGATTTCCACTTGATGCCCACGTGTTCCGCATCGCATTTTTTCCGCGCACATGCGCGGTTCAAAACAAACGATTCCGAGTCCCACCGATTTGATTGATTGGATGAACGATGAAGGCCTGCTCGATCTCGAGTGGGACTTCCCTGAAGATGGCGATCTGTATGAAGCCGGTCTCGATCCTGCGGCGCTGGTCGATCTCGTGGCCGCCCTCGAGGAACAGTACGGCATCGAAGTGACTCCGGAAGAGTTCAAGAAGCAGAAGGTCAACACGCCCGCCAAGATGGCCAAACTGGTGGCTTCCAAGATGGGCTGAAGCCGGAGGCGGTGACCCGTCCGGGCCGGCGGGGTTCAGAGCGTGAATTTCGGCGACTGGCTGAGAAAGCTGCGCGGGTTCTGGTAGATGACCTTCTCGATGGCATCGGCGCTGTGCCGGCGCTGTTTCATTTGCAGCGCGCATTTCGGCACGGCAAGCGGGTCAGAGACCCCCCAGTCGCAGGCAGAGTTCATCCACAGCCGCTCGGAGCCGTGCATTTCGATGATGTCGATCGCGCGGTCGAGCGAGCACTTGCTGTCGGGATACAGGGTCATGCCGGCCCAGTAACCCTGATCGAGCACGGCGGAGACGGTGTGTTCCTCGACGTGGTCGATGATCACCTTGGAGCGGTCGAGTTTGGAGAAATTCGCGAGGGCTTGCAGGATGAGCCGGGTGCCCTTGAGTTTGTCCTCGAGGTGGGGGGTGTGGATCAGGACCGGTACGTCGTGGTCGAGGGCGAGTTGGACATGTTCCTCGAAAATCGTGAGCTCGTTGCGCGTGTTCTTGTTGAGTCCGATTTCACCGATGCCCAAAACGCTCGGGGAATCGATGAAGTCCGGAATCAGGCTCATCACCTCACGGGCGAAACCCGGATCGTCGGCCTCCTTCGGATTGATACAGAGCCAGGAGAAATGGCGGATGCCGAATTTGGCGGCGCGCTTCGGTTCGTATTCCGTCAGCTGACGGAAGTAGTCATGGAATCCGTCGGCCGACGAGCGGTCGAAGCCCGCCCAGAACGCGGGTTCGCAGACGGCCTCGCAGCCGGCGAGGGCAAGTTTCCGGTAGTCATCCGTGGTGCGGCTGACCATGTGGTCGTGGGGCTCGATGTAACGCATGGCTCAAATGG
>CBFGOB010000359.1:0-3153 GCA_965650215.1 uncultured bacterium
GAGGATGCTGCTCATGGAAGGAGTGGGCGGTTGGGTGAGATGGGATGGGGTCGGGGAAAAACAAAGATCAGAAGACGGAAGCGAGGCGGTCGAGGCGGCCTTGGACCGAGCCGTCAATGACGTCGTCACCGACGCGGATGCGCAGGCCGCCGATGAGTTCGGGGGTCACCCGGTATTCGGCCACCAGGCCGGCGCCGTATTGACGGGTCAGGCCGGACAGCAAGCGGGCACGCGAGGCCTCGTCGAGGGCGACCGCGCTTTCGACCAGCACCTTGCGCTTCTCGAGTTCGAGGCGGGTCAGGCGGTGGAGGGCGATGAGGATGGCGTGAAAGTCGCGCGGCTTGCTGGAACCCAGACGCCGGATGACCGTGCGCAGGCGGGATTCGTCCAGACGGCCGTCCACCTGGCAGAGGCCGAACAGGCGGCGGGCGGAAATGGCGGCGGCTTTGGAGACTTTCATGATCCGGTGGAGGGTGCGGGAAATCAGTGTTCGACCTTGGCGAGCGCTTCCTCGTTGATGCGCTTCTGGTCGGCTTCGGTCAGCACCTTGCCGGTGACTTGAGCGGTGGTGGCGGCGACGAGCCGTCCGAACTCGCGCTTGAGCTCGATGCTGATGCGTTCGCGGTCGGCCTTGGCGGCGGCTTCGGCCTTGGCCAGGATCTGCTGGGCTTGGGCGATCGCCTCCTGGGATTTCTGCTCGCTGAAGGCGTGGGCGCCCTGCTTCGCCTCTTCGATCATGCGGATCGCCTCTTGGTTCGCCTTTTCAATCGCGGCGGCGGTGGTCGCCTCGGAGTCGGCGAGCTGCTTTTCGATGCGCTTGAGCTTTTCCTCACCTTCGGCGATGCGCATCCGGCGCTGCTCGAGCATCACCTGGATCGGACCAAAGGCGAATTTCTTGAGCACCAGGATCACCAGAAAGAAATTGATCACCTGGGCACCGAAAAACCAAGGGTTGAGACCGAAGGTGTTCTTGATGATTTCAAAAACGCCGGAACCCTCGGGGGCGGCATAGGCAAGAAGCGTGATCATGATCGGGGTGAGGAGGAGTGGGGTGGCCGCACGCGCCCGGAGGCACGTGCGGCACAGGGGATGGTTTATTCGAATCCGACTGCGAACGCCGAAAGGATGAAGATACCTTCGATGAGCGCGGCAAGGATGATGGAGATCACGAGGATCGGGGTGGCGGCGCCGGGGTTGCGGCCGGTGGCTTCAGCGGCTTTGGAGCCGAGGAGGCCGATGCCGAGACCACCTGCGAGGGCGGCGGCGGCGACTGCGAATGCTTTGGTTCCCATAATGGTTGTTGGTTTGGTTTGGTGTTGGTTTTCTGCGCCCCCCACGGTCATGGCCATGGTCGGGACGCGGAAAGGATTGAAAACGGTCAATGATGCTCCTCGTCGCCGTGGTCGCAAATGAGCTTGAGGAAAATCGCGCAGAGCAGGGTGAAAACGAGGGCCTGGACGAAGCCGACCAGCAGCTCCATGAAGTAGAACGGGAAGGCCGGCAGCGGCGCGAGCCACTTGGGCACGAGCGCCATGAGCTTCTCGAGCGTCTGTTCGCCACCGTAGATGTTGCCGAACAAACGGAAGCTGAGGGCGACCGGACGGATCGCAATCGAGATCATCTCGAGCAGGCCGACAAAGATGAAGATCGGCACCATGCAGGCGAGCATCACGCCCTTGAAGTGGCCTTTCGGCGCGAAGATGTGGGCGAGGAAACCCTTGAAGCCGTTTTCCGTGATCGCCCAGTAAAACCAGAGCAGGGCGAAGGTGAAGGCCATCGCCGCGGTCATGTTGAGGTCGGCATTGCCACCGCGGGTCAGCGGCACGTAGTGGCCGTGCTCGCCGCCGGTGTGGACCAGCAGGGTGCCGACGCCCGGCACCAGGGCCATGTAGTTGTTGACCAGGATGAAGAAGAACACGGCGCCGAAGAACCAGAACACGCGCTTGATCAGGTGGGCGCCCAGCAGGCCTTCGAGGAAATCGTAGAGTGACTCGACCATCCACTCGGCGAGGTTCTGCAGGCCTTCGGGGATCAGGCTCATCTTGCGGGTCGCCGCACGGCAGAACAGGACGATGAGTCCCACCGAAGCCCAAACCATGATGGTTGAGTTGGTGAACGCGCCAAAGAGCGGCTCCGCATAGAGTGGCAGGGCGTGTCCGCCGCCCGCGGCGAAGGCAGGAGCGATTCCGAGCAGCCAGAGGACGAGAAGGATGATGGATCGACGGAAGCTCATGCCGGGAAAAATGCGCCAGAGACGGGGCGCGGGGTCTTTAAAGAGGGGCTCATGTGATCGCAAGTCCTTTTCTTGAAAAAAGTTCGGGGATTTGCGCGGGGTTTTCACCGGGTCATTGCGCTTCTTCTCCGGCATGGACAAATGCTTCCTCGGCATCGTTGCCGTGGCGCAGCACATTCCCGCGCAGGCCCGCGGTCGCCACCACCCGGTAGCCGCAGGCCAAGGCCTGCTTGAGGAAGTCCTCGGCCGGCAGGCAGAGCCGCCCGCCCACCTCCCTGAGGGCGAAGGCCACCGGCCCGATTCCATGGAAACCGCGATACACGACCTCGGTGCAGACCATCCGATCGGCGGTGCGGAAATCGAAGAGGAAGTCGTAGGGCTTGCCGCGATGGCTGAGCGCCCGCTCGAGCCCCAGCTGGCGCTCGGCGGGGTTCAAGGGGGCCCGCAGGACGACCAGCGCATCGACCTCGAGGGTTTCCTCGGCAGGCCGGACGCGGACCCCATCTTTCTTGGCTTCCAGAAACCAGGGCCCGGCACCTGGTGGAAGCGCCTTGCCCTCCGCCAGGCCGGCCAGATCCTCGTTGCTGCCAAGCCAAAGGGCAGCGTGCGGCCAAAAGCCGGGGAGAAACCAATTGCTCAGGGCATCGTCATGACGCGTCACCAGCACGTCGCCGGGCTGCAGCACTTGCAGCAGTTCCCGGCGCAAGGCCGGCCCGATCCGCTTCGGCGCGCCAACCGGCTTCACTCCAGGGACCCGGAGCTCGGCCACCGCCCGCCCCGAGGCCTCGAAGAGCCCGAAGGTCACGGTTTTCCATGCCGAACGGTGACGGCGCAGGAACGAAAACCAACGGTAGGAGGCGCGCCGCCGGACGGCACTCTTCAGCCAGTGGTCCATCCACGGTTCTTCCTCGGCCATCAGC
>CBFGOB010000360.1:0-3143 GCA_965650215.1 uncultured bacterium
TTTCTCGATGGGCCAGTCCTACCGCCGCAACAGCCGCTTGCTGCTGATGTTTTCGGGCCTGCTCGTCCATCTCGCGCTGGTCCGCATGGCCATTGAGCTCGCACTCTCCGGCCTGATCCCCGAGGCCTCGCTGTATTTCGTCATCCCCTACGCTCTCGCGCCGATGCTCCACGGCATCTTGCTCAAACGCGCGGCGGGGGCCTTCTCGGCCGTCTACGTCAGCATCGTCGGCTGCCTCTTCATTCCCGGCGGCAATACCTCGACTTACATCATGCTCAGCCTTGTCGGCGGCATCGTCAGCGTCCTGGCGGTCCACGACGTCCGCAAACGCATCCAGCTGCTCCGCGCCGGCATCTACGTCGGCCTGCTCACGATTCTGCTCAGCCTGATGCTCGGCCAGCTCAATGTCGGCTCGATTTTCGGACCGAACTCGATCGACCACCTGCAGGACCTCGGACGCGGCGCGCTCAGCGCCTTCGCCATCGCCCTCCTTACCGCCCTGCTGATCAGCGGCCTCCTTCCGATCTTTGAAGGCATTTTCCAACTGACCACCGACATCAGCTGGCTTGAACTCAGCGACCTGAACCACAAGCTGCTCCGCCAAATGCAGCTGGAGGCCCCGGGCACCTTCCACCACAGCCTGGTGGTCGCCGCCCTGGCCGAAGCCGCCGCCGAAAAAATCGGTGCCAACGCCCCGCTGTGCCGGGTCTGCTCGTATTTCCACGATGTCGGCAAGCTCAAGAAGCCGGGATACTTCATCGAAAACCAGCACGAGGGAGAGGAAAACCCGCACGATGCGCTGACGCCGACGATGAGCGCCCTGATCATCACCGCCCACGTCAAGGACGGCATTGACCTCGCGATCAAGCACAAGCTCAACCCCCGGATCATCGACGTCATCCAGGAACACCACGGCGACTCGCTGGTGGCGTATTTCTACCGCCGCGCGCAGGAACAGAAGAAACTCGAACTCGAAAAAGTCGACCGCAAGCTGGAAAACCCGGAAGACCTGCCGAAAGTCGACGAGAAAAATTTCCGCTACCCCGGCCCGCGGCCAAGCACCCGCGAGAGCGCGATCATCGCCCTCGCCGATTCGATCGAAAGCGCTTCGCGCAGCCTCAGCAAACCCACTCCCGCACGGATTCGCGGCATGATCGAAGAACTCGTCGGCGCACGGCTGCAGGACGGCCAACTGGACGATTGCCCGCTGACCATCAAGGAACTTTCCCTGGTCAAGGAAAGCTTCGCCGGAACCCTCCGCAGCATGCTGCACAGCCGCATCAGCTATCCCAAGGACGAGGACCGCAGCTCACTCGGCAACGCATCACGGAGCAGTGACCGCAGCAGCCTCGATCCCGACCGCGTGATCATGATGCCGAAACGGGCATGAACCGCCTGCCCCCTTACGATCATGTCACTAGAAGTCATCGTCGGCAACCACCAGAGCGCACTCGACATCCCCGAATCCTGGCTTACCGCCCTCGAAGCGGTCGCCCATGACGCCGCAGGCCTCGCCCTCGGCCATGCCACGAGCGATGACTCGCCGCTGGCCCACCTCGCCATGCTCGAGGTCGCACTGGTTGACGATCCTACCAGCGACCGGGTGCACCGGGATTTCATGAACATCGAAGGGGCCACCGACGTCATCACCTTCCACCACGGCGAAATCGTGATTGGTGCCGAGGTCGCCCAACGCCAGGCAGAGCAATACGGCGAGCCGCTGCTGCGGGAAATCTTCCGCTACCTCGTCCACGGCCTGTTGCACCTCGCGGGACATGACGATGCCGATGACGAGGAACGCAGCCGGATGGCATCCGCCCAGGAAGCGATCGTTGCCGAACTCTGGCATTCGGGGCTGGAATCCCGGGTAGCCGTCGACTAGGACTGGCGGCGGATCCATGACCGCCCCTGCCCCATCCAACGCTTCCGCACACGACGCCTCTTTCCCCCACAAGGTGCCGGCTTCCCAATCTCGCATCCGCCACTCGGTTTGCCGCTGGTGCTATGGCGACATCCCGCTCGAGGACTTGTGTGTCGCCGCCAGTGAAATGGGCATCGGCTCGGTCGAACTTGTGATGCCTGCAGACCTGCCGGTTCTTGCCCGGCACGGGCTCGAATGTGCGATGGTTTCATTCCCCACAACGACGATGGCGGACGGCACGGTGCTGGGTTGCATCGAGAAGGGCTTCAACCGCATCGAACACCACGACGCACTGCTCGCCATCTACGAGCCCCATCTCAAGGCGGCGGCCGCCGGCGGTGCGAAACAGGTGATCTGCTTTCCCGGAAACCGCGAGGGCATGAGCGATGCGGAAGGGCTCGAACACTGCGCGACCGGCCTTCGACGCCTTCTGCCGCTCGCAGAAGGACTGGGGCTCACGCTCGTGATGGAATTGCTGAACTCGAAAGTCGACCACCCGGACTACATAGCAGACCACAGTGCCTGGGGCGTGGCGCTGTGCGAAATGCTCGACAGTCCGAATTTCAAGCTGCTCTACGACATTTATCACATGCAGGTCATGGAAGGCGATGTGATCGCGACCATCCGCAAGCACCACCGCCACATCTCCCACTACCACACCGGCGGTGTCCCCGGACGGCACGAGATCAATGACTCGCAGGAGCTGCATTACCCGGCCATCATGCAGGCGATCGCCGATACCGGATACCGGGGATATGTCGGACAGGAATTCATCCCGACCGGCCACAACCCGCTGGCCAGCCTCAGGGAAGCCATCCGGATCTGCTCGGTCTGCATCGCCCGCTCAGAACGCGTAGGCACCGCGGTGACGCATGAGCGACTCACGCGCGTCTCCTGCATCGCAGATGCGTTCGATCAGGTCATTCCAGATCTCCTGTCCGCGCAGGATCTCAACCTCGATTCGCAGGAAATACACCGGAACATCGATGCTCGATGGCCGAGGAAACCGCACGGCATCCTTCTCGGTGGTGACAATCAGCTCCATGTCACGCTCCACGCAGCGGTGCATGAAGCGGTCGATGTCGCGTGTGGTAAAGCGATGGTGATCGGCGAAATGCCGCCGGATTTCGACCCGGGCCCCCAGGCGCTCAAGGGAGCTTTCGAAGGCTTCCGGCACCGCGATGGCGCTGATCGCTCCGACCCATTTGTCCTTGAGGAATTC
>CBFGOB010000361.1:0-3116 GCA_965650215.1 uncultured bacterium
GGACGTAGGCTTCCTCCAGCAGCTTGTCGGTGGTTTGGGTCAGCAGCAGCTCGAGCTGCTGGCGGTTGTCGAGATCGGTTCCGGTGAGTTTGCCCTCCAGATCCCAGCGGGCGGCCTGATCGAAATCAAAGGCCGCAACATAGGGCGGCCCTCCCTGCTTCTGTGGCACCACCGCGCGCCGCAGGTGGCCGTTGCGGTCGATCAACACGATGCTCGGATCGAATTGCCAGCGGCCGTTCACGGATTCGGGGATCACCGAGGGCTTGAGCTCCTTGCGGATGAAGGTCTGGAGGGTCTTCGGCTCGCTGCTCGCCAACCACCACTGGGGCAAAGCCATGTTCAGGCTCTCGGCCGTCTGCTTGAGCTTCGCCGCCAACCCGTCCGGCTCGCCCGGATCGAGCATCAGGGTCACCACCAAGAAATCCGCCTGCTGCTTGTCCGCGTAATGCTTCGCGACCCGGTGCATCACCGGCAGGCTGTGCCTGGAATCTTCCAGCTGGCCGGGATGAATCACGTGCAAGGCAAACACCTTGCCGCGCAAATCGATGAGGTCCGCCTGTTTGCCATCCTGACGCAACACGCGCAGCGAGCGCTCGGGCTGGATGCGGTGGACAATCGAGGGCCGGTCGTTGCCCTCCTGCTTCTTGAGCCACTTGTTGTAGGCGACCGTGATCAGGCTGCCGCCCACCACCATCACCACCACCAGCACCAAAGCCGTGAGCCGTAGCTTTTTCGGGTCGCGGACTGCAGGTTCGAGATCGGCGGGCAGGGACATTGCGCGGCAAGGTAACCACGAGCCGGGGCTTGGCAAGTCACAGCGGCCGGAAATCCTGCGATTTCGCGACTTGGCGCACCATTGGGTGCCATCTAGCGTCCGGAAACCGATGAAGCCGCACCCCCGCCTCCCGTTCCGCAGCGCCTTGGCCGCCCTCGCCTGCCTTGGCTGCCTCCAGGCCGCCAGCAAGCCGAACATCCTCTTCATTTACTGCGACGACCTCGGCTACGGTGACCTCGGAACCTTCCACCAGAACGAACGCGCCGCGAAAAACGACCGCAGCATTCCGTTTTTCACCACCCCGCACATCGACGCCATGGCCGCCAGCGGCATGAAACTCGGCCAGCACTACACCGCCGCCCCGGTCTGCGCCCCGGCCCGCGCGTCACTCTTCACCGGCACCACCCAGGGCCACGCGGGAGTCCGCGACAACCAATTCGACAAGGCCCTGCCGAAAACCCACACCCTCGCCTCGGTGCTCAAGCAGGCGGGCTATGCCACCGCCCTCGCCGGCAAATGGGGGCTCCAAGGCAAGCCACGGATGCCGGAACCCAACCCAAGGGCCGGCTTCCCCGCGGGTGCCGCCTTTCCCGGCTGGCCGTCGATGCCTGCCGACCACGGCTTTGACGACTTCCTCGGCTACGTCCGCCACAAGGACGGCCACTACCACTACCCGGTCGAAGACCAGCGCCAACTCTGGCACAACCAGACGGAAATCTCCGGCGACTTCAAGCTCTGCTTCAGCTCCGACCTCTTCACCGCCTACGCCAAGAAGTGGATCGTCGAACACCGCCAACAACAAGCGGATCAACCGTTCTTTTTCTTCCTCTCCTACGACACACCCCATGCCAAAATCCAACGCCCACCCTGTGCCTACCCGGAGGGCGGGGGCTTGCAGGGCGGCGTCCAGTGGACCGGCAAAAAAGGCGCGATGCTCAACACCGCGAAAGGCACTTACGACAGCTGGCTCCATCCGGACTATGCCGGGGCCACTTGGGATCACGACCGGAACCCCGCCACCGCCGAAGTCGCCTGGCCGGAAGTGCAGAAACTCTACGCCAACCTCGTGCGCCGCATCGATGACCACGTCGGTGACTTGATGCAACTGCTCGACGACCTCAAGATCGCCGACAACACCCTGGTGGTCTTCAGCTCCGACAACGGCCCCTCGGAGGAATCCTACATCAAGGCCCAACCCTACAGGCCCGACTTTTTCCACGGTTTCGGACCCTTCGAAGGCATCAAGCGCGACGTCATGGAAGGCGGACTGCGCGTGCCCACCATCGCCCGCCTGCCCGGCACCATCCCGGCCGCAAGCAGCAGCCAACACCCCAGCGGTCAGTGGGACTGGCTCGCGACCTTCGCCGATCTCGCCGGCATCCCCGCACCCGCCAGCAGCGATGGCGTTTCGCTCGTGCCGGCCCTCAAGGGCATGCCCGATCCACCATCTCCCAGCCAGCTGTACAGCGAATACTTCATCGATCGCCCGACGCCGGCATACCAGGCCTTCGACCCCTCCCACCGCGGCAAAAAACGCGGCCAAATGCAGGTCGTGTTTGTCGATGGCTACAAAGGCATCCGCAGCAACATCCGATCGGCCGACGATGATTTCGAAATCTACGAGCTGAGGAAAGACCCGAAGGAACTCAACAACCTCGCGAAAAACGATGGCTTCGCCGGGATCCAGGCCCGCATGAAAGCCCGCGCCCTGCAGATGCGCGTCGCCGATCCCTCGGCTCCACGGCCATACGACCAGGCTTTGATTCCCGCCCTGCCGGAGGAGACTCCGCTGTTCATGCCGGGCTGCACCCTCTACGAGATCAAAAGTGGCAAGTTCCCATGGATGCCCGATCTCCGTGAACAGGCACTGGGCGCCCAACCGGGAGGATTTGCCCTTCCCACATCGCCCCCACCCTTTGCAATCAAACTCGAATCCGCAATCCACATCCCCGGCGACGGATCCTATACCTTCAGCCTCAGCAGCGACAGCCACGCGATGCTTTTCGTGCACGATATCCGCCTGCTCGGCGAAAACCCCCAACCCGCCGCCGCCCCCCGCAGCGCAACCTTGCCCCTCAAGGCCGGATGGCATCCGGTCAAAGTCCTCTACCGCAGCGGCAATGGCAGTCCCTCGCTCTCCCTCCGCCTCCAAGGCCCCGACGGCAAGGACATCCCCCTCAATGCCGCAAACCTCAAAACCACCAGCGCCGGCTGGTGATTGCCCCCGACAGGAAACACCATCTTCAGCCAGGGACCTTTTTCCGGAAGGTCCGTCGCGAGCGACATCGGCATTCCGAAAAGTCCGTTGCATGCGGTCTCGGCGAGACCGCGATACCTGGAT
>CBFGOB010000362.1:0-3107 GCA_965650215.1 uncultured bacterium
CAACTGGCTCGGTACCCCGGGGATAGGCTCGCCTTCGCGAGCGACCACGCCGAAGGCGCCGATCGGAGCGTCGAAGTAGGCGACTACTTCGTCACCGGTGGGCGTTGCGTCTGTGTTGGTGCCGAAGATGAATGAGCCGTTGGCGGCCAGCCCCAGGCTGCGATCGACGATGGCCGAGATGTTGCCGCCCTTGGCGGTGGACGGGCAGGTGAAGATCGAGATGTAGGCGTTGCGGGTGAAATCGCCCGAGCCGCCGATGCCGTTCATCATCTTCTGGCCGAGCACGTGGGTGGAGTTAATGTTGCCGAAGATATCGGCCTCCAGGGCGGTGTTGATGGAAATGATGCCGATGCGGCGGACGACTTCCGGGTTGTTGGCGATTTCCTGCGGGCGCAGCAGCAGGCGTCCGCGGAAGAAGTCGAGATTGTCATACATGCTCTGCAGCACGGGATCGGTGACCGTGAGGGAAACGCCGCTGACAAACGCGCATTTGTCCTGTTTCACGAGGTCGATGACCGAATCCTGGATGACTTCCGAATACATCTGGAAGCGCGGGATTTCGGGGTGTTCACCCATGGCGCCGAGCACGGCATTGGCGACGTTGCCGACACCGGACTGGATCGGCAGGAAGGATTTCGGGATGTGACCGTTGCGGATTTCCGAAGCGAGGAATTCGGCGACATTGATGCCGATGCGCGTGGTCACTTCGGTGACCGGGCTGAAGTCCTTCACCTCATCGGGGCGGTTCGAGTAGACGATACCGGCGATTTTTTTCGGGTCGACCCAGACGCGCTGGGTGCCGATGCGGTCGTCCGCCGAGCAGATCGGGATCGGGCGGCGGTGTGGTGGCGATTCGGGCTCGTAGATGTCGTGGAAGCCGAGCAGTGATTTCGGGTGACGCTCGTTGACTTCGATGAGCACTTTCTTCGCCTTGCTGAGGAAGGTGGGTGCGGCGCCGACGCTGGTCGTGAGCAGCACTTTTCCATCCGGCGAGACATCGGCGGCTTCAACGATCGCCCAGTCGAGGTCGCCGAGGAAGCCGTAACGCACGTATTGGGGCAGCAGCGACAGGTGCATGTCGAAGAAATGCGTCTTTCCAGCGTTGATGCTGGCGCGCAGGTCGCTGTCCGATTGGTAGGGTGTGCGGAACTTCACCGCATCGGCCTTGGCCAGAGCGCCGTCGAGCGAAGGTCCGGTGGAGGCACCGGTGATCACACCCACCTTGAAATCGCGGCCGGCCGCGTGCTCGAGCCTGGCTTTTTCCGCGATGGCGGTGGGAATGACTTTGGCGGCGCCCGCCGGGGTGAATCCGCTGAACCCGATGTGCTGGTCGTGTTGGACGAAAGCGGCGGCTTCTTCTGCGGTGAGGATGGGGAAGGGATGGGACATGGCTTACTTGAACATGGAGATGAAATAGCCGGCGGCCAGGGCGCTGCCGATGACGCCCGCGACATTCGGGCCCATGGCATGCATCAGCAAGTAATTGTTGCGGTCGTAGAGTTGCCCGACATCCTGGGAGACGCGGGCGGCCATCGGCACGGCGGAAACACCGGCGGAGCCGATCAGGGGGTTGATCTTGTTCTTGCTGAAGACGTTCATGATCTTGGCCATCAGCACTCCGCCGGCGGTGGCGACGCCGAAGGCGACCACGCCCAACACGAGGATGCCGAGGGTCTGGGAATTCAGGAACAGGTGTTTGCCGTCGTCGCCCATGCCCATCTTGAGCCCGACGCAGAGGCCGAGGAAGATGGTCACGATGTTGATGATTTCATTTTGGGCGGCCTTGACCAGGCGGTCGGTGACCTTGGACTCGCGCAGCAGGTTGCCGACGAACAGCATCGAGATCAGGGGGGCGGCGTCGCGCACCAGGATGCAGCAGACCGACATCACCACGGCGGAGAAGATCAGCTTTTCGGCGCGGCCGACCTTGCGCAGGGTGTTCATGCGGATCCTGCGCTCGGCATTGGTGGTCAGCAGCTTCATGATCGGCGGTTGGATCAGCGGCACCAGCGCCATGTAGCTGTAAGCGGCCACCGCGATCGGTCCGAGCAGATCGGGTGCCAGTTTGGAAGCGGTGAAGATCGAGGTTGGTCCGTCGGCACCGCCGATGACGCCGATGGCGGCGGATTGGGCGAGGTCGAAGCCGAAGAAGGGTGCGACCAGGAAAGTGCCGAAGATGCCGAGCTGGGCCGCCCCGCCGAGCAGCAAGGTTCGCGGATTGGCGATCAGCGGGCCGAAGTCGACCAGTGCTCCGACACCGAGGAAGATCAGCGGCGGGAAGATCTGCAGCTTGATGCCTTGGTTGAGGTAGTAGAACAGGCCGCCGGGTTCGTCGCCGTGCGGGTGTTGGAGGATGAAATCATGAATCGGCAGGTTGGCGATCAGCGCTCCGAGCGAGATCGGCACCAGCAGCAGCGGCTCGAAGCCCTTGACAATCGCCAGGTAAAGCAGCACCGCGACCACGGCCCACATGATCACCATTTGCCAGCCGATGTCGGGGAAACCGGTGGTGTTCCAAAGATCGAGGATTTTGTTCATGACTTCGCTTTTGGGCTAACGGTTCATCCGATCGTGTAGAGGACCTGTCCTTCTTCAACCGCGTCGCCGGGTTGCACGTGGATGGCCTTGATGGTGCCGGAGGTGAGGGCGTTGATCGGGGTGTACATTTTCATCGCTTCGAGGGTCAGCACGAGATCGCCTTCATTGACGCTGCTGCCGACGCTGGCGCTGATCGATTGCACGATGCCTGCCAGCGGGCTGACGGCGTCTCCGGCGCCGGCTGCGGCGGGTTTGGCGACCGGGGCTGGCGCGGGGGTGGGGGCGGCGGCGCGTGCGGCCTGGACGGGGACTTTCACGGGAGCGGGGGCAGGGGTGCTGCCCGTGCTGCCGACGGTTTCGACGACGACGTCGTATGTCTTGCCTTCAACGGTGATGCGGAGGTGGTCCATGGTGGTGTGGGTTAGCGGATTCGGTGTGAGGTGAGTACGGATTGACGGCCTGCGCGCTCCCAGCCGGTGCTCATTGGCTTGATGGAAACGACGTGGACCGGACGGTTGCCGTAGATGGTGGCCACGGCGGCGGCGATCACGGCGACGATTTCGGGAGCG
>CBFGOB010000363.1:0-3106 GCA_965650215.1 uncultured bacterium
TGGATCGATCGCCAACCGTGCGCGTTTCCTCATGGAAGTCGTCGATGCGGTTGTTCCGGCATGGGGAGCGGACCGGGTGGGAGTACACCTTGCGCCGCGCGGGGACGCGCATGACATGGGGGATTCGAATCCGGCCGCCTTGTTCGGCCATGTGGCGGCCGAGCTGGGCAAGCGGCGATTGGCATTCCTGTGTCTTCGGGAATCGCACGCCCAGCCGGCGCTCGGGCCGATGATGAAGGAAAAATTCGGTGGGGTGTTGATCGCCAACGAGGGTTTCACCGCTGCCTCCGCGCGCGAGGCGGTGAGGTCCGGTGCGGCCGATGCCGTCGCCTTCGGCAAGCCCGCGATTGCCAATCCGGACCTGGTTGAGCGCATCCGTCTCGACGCCCCTTGGAACGAACCGGATGTGGACACCTTCTACGCAAGCGGCGAGAAGGGGTATCTCGACTATCCGACACTTTCAACTGCAACAATCCACTCATGAACCCTCCACGCATCCTTGCCTTCGGCGGCAGCCTCCGCCGCGAATCGTACAATCACCGGCTTGCGAGCCTCGCCCTGCGCGGTGCGAGGGCAGCGGGCGCACAGGTCACGCTGATCCGCCTCAGGGACTATCCCCTGCCGGTGTTTGACGAGGATTTGGAAAAGGAATCCGGAATGCCGGAGAACGCGCGCAAGCTCAAGAAGTTGTTCAAGGACCACGATGCCTTGTTGATCGCATCGCCCGAATACAACGGCGGCATGAGTGCGGCACTCAAGAATGCCATCGACTGGGTCTCGCGGGCGACCGAGCCCGATGAGCCGCCGCTTTCGGTGCTGAAGGGGAAAACGGCCGCGATTCTTTCGGCTTCGCCCGGCGGTCTCGGTGGCAGCCGCGGGCTCGACATGCTGCGCAAGCAGCTCGAGCACATCCGGATCGAGGTGTTGAAGGCACAGGTGACGGTGCCCAAGGTCCACGAGGTGATGGATGAGGACGGCGAGTTGAATGATCCGAAGCTTCAGGCGGCTGTCATCGGGCTTGGAGCGAAGCTGGCCGGAAAGTAGGCCGCAGAGCGGCGTTCGGAAAGCCGTGAGGTCGAAAGTCTGAACGCCGGATGGAGGCTGATCCCATCCTTCCTTGCCGGGGTGGTTTATTCCTTGCCGAAGTGGTTTTTGGCTTCGGGCTTGAGCCAGAAGATCAGCAGCGGGATGCAGAAGGGAAGGAAGCAGGCGCTGGTCATGCCGAGGCAGATGATGACCAGGTTGTAGGTCCACAGCCATGGCCGGGGCCGCAGGAGCAACGGCAGCATGCAGGCGAGCATCAGCACCAGGCCCATGACGAGGAACAACAGGCCCATCAGGTAGGACAGCGGCTGCGACATGTCCATTTCCTCGGCGGGGATCGTGAAGAAGACCATCGAGAAGGCCGCGACGGCGAGATACATCACGCAGAGCACCCAGCAATAGACCTGGAACCAGAAGACCACTTTGGGTTTGGCGGCTTGTGTTCCTTGCAGGGCTTCGCTGGTCATCAGGGGCATGATTAAAGGAGTCGTCGCAGCGGTGTCAATCCGACGTCATGATTTCGGGGCAAGGCAGGGCTCGGATCAGATCCTGGCTGCCTGCGGCAGGACAAGTCAGACCGACGCGACCACGTTGGGCATTGCGAATGGGAATCCCCAACATCCAATTTCTAATTTCCAATTTCCTTTTTCCGAAAGGGAAGCACGAGCAGGAGAAAGATCGCGATGGCGATCGCCTGCATCGAGAAGAGATACCACGGCCAGGGCCCGAGGTGGTCGATGAGGCTGGGGTTGTGGGGTTTGTGGAGCGAGAAGCCGAAATTGGTGCCGAGGATGACATTCACCATGAGGGAGAATGCCAGGTAGGCGATCGACCAGCCGTAGACTTCAAGCGGGCTTTTCCACCACGGGGATTTCGGCCGCCAGTTGTCTGCGAGAGGCAGGTAGAGGGCGGCGCCAACGATGGCGAAGTGGTGGATGAAAAAGGTGAAGAAGGGCAGGTTGGGAAATCCGTGGTTGAGGGCGGGGGTGATGAGTCCCTGGATGGTGGCGGCGAGTCCCCAGAAGTAGGTGAGGGTCGCCAGCGTGTGTTGCCGGGTAAGCAGGGCGAAGGCCGCGATGAAGGCGGCGATGTCGCAGAGGTGGAAGGGAAGATAGTTGTCCATTTCCACCGGTTTGCCCAAGGACAGCCATGCGGCGAGGCTGAAGGGGTAGGCGCTCAGGCAGAGGAAGGCGAGGATGCCGGTGCTCCAGAGGTGGCAGCGTCCGCCGCGGCGGCCGAGCAGGATCAGGGCGGAAACGGTCGCAAATCCCACCACAACCGCGGCCAGGTGCTGGAAGGTGAAGGGGGAAAACATGGGAGGTAAGCGGGAAGCGGAAGAGTTTTTCAAACCACGGATTTCACGAATGGACGCGGAGCCGTCTATCTTCTGATCTTTTCATTCGTGTACATTCGTGAAATTCGTGGTTCAAGTTTTTCAATATTCTGCGTGCTGGCACGGGAAGCTTTGAGGATTCCGAATACCGCTTACCGCTTGCCGAATCCCGCATTGATTTCCGCCATCGCTGGCGGACAGAGGAGGCATTCGTTGACGATGGCTTGGATGTCATCGGCACTGACGGCGAGGACTTGTTGCTGCCAGTGCTCGCGCGAGGGGACTTCCCCGAAGTCGAGGACACCTTCGCCGGCCCAGGTCGCGTGGGCGGCGGTGCTTTCGAAGCCGCCAAACTTGATCAGTTTGCGCTCAGGACCCGGTATTTCTAACTTATCACAAAGCTTGGCATTCAAATGACGCGCTCCAGGCTTTTGAACCAACTTGAATCCGGTGGCTGCAATGCTGTGGTCTAGAGGAAAACTGCTCACCTGGAGTTTTGGGGTATCCACCAACACCTGTGGAGTTCCCGCCTGAGTGGGAGTAAATAAAACCTCAAATTTTAAGCTGGTGTGGCTGTACTGAAGCTGAAGGCGTATTATTTCTTCAAGCGGAGGTGGGCCATAAACATGCAACGGAGTGGAGCGGTCAAGCAGGTGAAAAGAAGACAACAACCCCACCAAACCAAAGTAATGGTCTCCGTGCAAATGGGTGATAAAAATCCGACTTATG
>CBFGOB010000364.1:0-3104 GCA_965650215.1 uncultured bacterium
GGAAATCATGCCCGCACCCTTGACGCAGCCGCCGATCCGGACCCGGTCCTCGCCGAGGTCGAAGGAGATCGCGATTTCCTTCTCTGGGGTGTCGCTGGTGATGATCGCCTTGGCGACGTCGTTGCCGTTCTTCGAACCGAGGCCGGCGACGAGTTCGCCGAATTTCGGCTCGATGCGCATCATCGGCATCGGCAGGCCGATGACTCCGGTCGAGCAGACGCCGACCTCGTGGCGCTTGAGGCCGAGGGGTTTGGCCACGGCGTCGCACATGTGGTTGGCATCGCGGATCCCCTGGACACCGGTACAGGCGTTGGCATTGCCCGAGTTGGCGACGATCGTGCGCAGGTCGCTCTTGCGGAGGTTCGCCTGCGTGACCTTGACCGGTGCGGCTTTCACGCGGTTGGTGGTGAAGGTTCCCGCGGAGCTGCAAGGGTATTCGGAATGGATCAGCGCGAGATCCAGGCGTTTGGCGTCAGGGTTCTTGATCCCGCAGCCGATCGCGCTGGTTAGAAATCCACGGGGGGCGCCGACGCCACCTTTGATGCGGGTATAGGGGAAATCCATGGCAGGAATGCAAAAGCGGCCGGCAGACTGCCCGGAGATCAGAGATTTTGCAACCCATCAGTCTCGGGGAGCCCGAACATCAGGTTGAAGCTCTGGACCGCCTGGCCGCCGGCACCCTTGCCGAGGTTGTCTTCGGCGCTGGTGAGGATGATGCGGCCGGTGCGCGGGTCGTGGTGCCAGCCAATGTCGATGAAGTTCGTGCGGGTGACGTTCTTGGTGTCCGCGAAGCCGCCCTGGCCGAGGAGCCGGACGAAGGGGGCCTTGGCGTAGGCGGCGTCGAGGGCGCGGCCGACCGCCTCCGGCGACACGCCGGCTTTGAGCGTGGCGGTGCTGGTGGTGGCGATGCCGGCGTTGACCGGAATCAGGTGGGGAATGAAGGTGATCGTCACCGGCGTGCCGGCGGCGATGGCGAGTTCCTGTTCGATTTCCGAGAGGTGCCGGTGTTTCGGCAGGCCGTAGGCGCGGGCGCTTTCATTGCACTCGCAGAACAGCAGGCTGAGGTCGGCTTTGCGGCCGGCACCGCTGACGCCGCTCATCGAGTTGGCAACGATGCTGGCGGGGTCGATGAGTTGTTCCCGGAGCAGGGGCAGCAGCGGCAGGAGGATGCTGGTCGGATAGCAACCCGGCGAGGCGACGAGTTTCGCCGCGGCAATCTCGGCGGCGCGGATTTCCGGCAGGCCATAGACCGCCTGCTCAAGCAATCCGGGGGCCGGATGCTCGTGGCCGTAGAATTCCTGGTAGACTGCCGGGTCGCTGAGCCGGAAATCGGCGCTCAGGTCGATGACTCGCAGGCCGCGCTCAAGCAGGGCGGTGGCGATTTCGGCGGCCACGCCATGGGGCAGTGCGAGAAAGGCCGCCTGCGCACCGGTGGCGGCAATCGCATCGGGATCGGGCGCGATGAAGGTCAATTCGGCCGCCGGGGCACCGCGGAAGCGGGGAAAGACCGAGGCGATCGACTTGCCGGCCTCCTGGCGCGAGGTCGCGGCCACCAGCTCCACCCCCGGGTGGGTGAGGAGCAGGCGCAGGAGTTCCATGCCGGTGTATCCGCTGGCACCCACGATGGCGGTCTTGATGTGCATGGAGGGAATAAAACTGAAACGCTGAAAACTAAAAGCTGAAATCAAGACGGGAGGCCGCTTCGAGGGATGGGTGATGCTTGGGAGAGGTTTGGATCCATGGTAGGGTCGTTTTGATCTCAGGTCCGTTCGATCCAGGCGGTTTGCAGGATGCTACTCCGCATCCTGAGGTTTGAGCTTGCTCGCGATTGCTCGCCTTGCATTGACAAAACGACCGTGACGCCATGGCTCCGAAGCGGTAGCGCTCTATGAACGTCGCACTCTGGCTGCCGCAGGTAGCCCCCATCCCGCCGGAAAAGCGGCGGCTTGTAGCCACCAACGCAATCGTTCCGCGGATTCAGCGGGAGATCATGTAGAAGTCATCGTGCTTGCATCCGATGACGGGGATGGACGACAGCTTGATGTCTTCGAGTTTGAGGCTGACCATGTAGCGGTTCAGGTTCGCCACTTTCGGGGTGAAGGGGGACTTGCGGGTGGCGATGTGCATTTTCGAGCTGCCGGTTTTCGACTGCCGTTCGAGGTCCTCGCCGCTGAGGCTGAATTTGTTGTGGTTCTGGACGAGTTGCAGGCGCACGGCGATGTGTTCGCCGATGATGAGCGCCTGCGTGTCGTTTTCGCGCTCGACGCGCTCGGGGGTCATGTTGAGGCGTGCGTCCGCTTCCACGGCTGCGTTCCAGAGTGCCGAGTGCTTGCCGAGGCGGAAGGCATTGGCCAGGTCCCTTTCGGTGAGTTCGGCGGGGGTGCCAAAGGCCTTGGTGGCGATCGTTTCGTCGATTTTTTCAATCGTCGACCGGATCAGGTCCTGATCGCCGCGGGACAGCTTGCTGAGGTCGACATTGAAGGGTTTGCCACCCTTGGCGAGTTTGAGTGTGACCGACTTTGGACCGGCCTCGATGAGGCTGGCGCTGATCGCGACCCCTTCGGCCGAGGTCCAGTTGCGGGTGGTGAACAGATCCTCCGACCGCGCGCTGGTGAGGGAAAGCAGAGTGCCGAGAGTGAGGACGAGCAGGGGCTTCATGGGGCGTGTGGGTGGATCTTGAACAGCAGGTTCCGGACCCCACGGTTCTAAGGAAAGCAGGAGATGGATCAATGTTTTTCGTCCCTCAGGGTGGCCTGCAGGCTGGCTTTGATCCCGAAATTGGATCCTCCTTGCGGTCCGTCCTGTGTTCTTGGCGGTCTGTTCACGGTCACGAACTGTCGTCCCGCCGGGTAGATCACTTGCCTGAGGATCCAGTCCTAGGGTCGTCGCTTCGAACGCGGGAGCGGGGGTAAAGCAGAATGAGCGATCGCGAGGCCAATCCGGCCAGCCCGAGTGATGGGTTGAGTGTCTTTTTCCGTGCTTGCCAATCCCCGCACTCCCTGTTTTCTTGCCGGTCCGTTCGTGTAACGGGCTGTAGCGCAGTCTGGTAGCGCACTTGCCTGGGGGGCAAGGGGTCGTCGGTTCGAATCCGGCCAGCCCGACCA
>CBFGOB010000365.1:0-3054 GCA_965650215.1 uncultured bacterium
GCGGCCATCTGCATCCCCTGGTTGAGTGCCGCACCGACGCCCGCCGCTTCAAAAACCACCTCGAAGCCATCGACGGCATGCGCCTTGGCCTGCTCGAGCACCGCGGGGTCGGCGGGGTCGATCGCTCCGGCCGCGCCCTGGCCGATCGCAAACTCGCGGGCAAATGGCCGCAGGTCGGAAACCACGACCCGGCTCGCCCCACAGGCATTCGCACACAGCAGGATCATCTGGCCGATCGTGCCGCCGCCGGTAATGAGCACCGACTTGCCCGACACCCCGCCGCTGCGCTGCACGGCATGCATCGCCACGCTCAGCGGCTCGAGCAAGGCGCCCAGCGCATAGTCGAAGCCTTCGGGAATCGGCCATGCATTCCTTGCGGGAGCGGTGACGAATTCCGCGAAGCAGCCTTCGCTCGGCGGCACCACGCTCGCCGATCCGAAATACACCATCTCGGGGCAGAGGTTGTAGCGGCCCTGACGGCAAAGCCGGCATTTGCCGCATGGACGCGAGGGATCGATCGCCACCCGCTGGCCGATGCGCGAGGCATCGACGCCCTCTCCCACCGCGACGATTTCCCCGGCAAACTCGTGGCCGAGAATGAAGGGCCGGGTCGGGATGAAATTTCCGCAACGGCCGTGCGCGTGATAATGGAGGTCACTGCCGCAAATCCCTGCCGCACGCACCCCTACCAGCACCTCGCCTGCGCCGGGTTTCGGCGTGGAGCGCTGTTCGAGGCGGATGTCCTTTTCGCCGTGGAGAACCCAGGCCTTCATGGTGTCGGTCGCATTCATGTTCGGATCACATCACGATGTAGAGGATGACCATGATGACCAGCAGGATCAGCGCCATGATGCGCGGATCGGTGAGGCCCGTGATCTTGCCTTCGCTGAGGAAAGCCAGCGGATGGTCCCACACGAGATTGCGCACATGGGCTTCGTCGGGCGCCGGTGTCGCCAGGCTGACGCCGATGTAGGTCACCATGCACAGCACGAAGAAGATCCCGCCGACCAGCATGAAGGGGATCGCCACAAAGTCGGTCACCAGCTTGTTTTCAGTGAAGAGCGGAATGTCCACCAGCACCGCCAGCAGATAGACGACACCGACGCTCATGTTGAAGATCAGCGTGCCGATCGCCGCCTGCTTGGTGCCTCGCTTCCAGAACACACCGCCGAGGAAGATCGTGGTGATCGCGGGGGCGAACATCATCGGGATCTGGTTGATCGCCTGGAAAATGCTGTCGAACTTGTCGCCCTGGGTCGACCAGGCCATGGCCAGGAGGATGACCACGATCGATGCGATGCGGCCGGTCCACACCAGCATCCGCTCCGAAGTCTCCGGGCGGAGGCGCTTGAGGACATCCGAGGACGCGAGGGTTGCGGTGCTGTTCAGGGCGGCGGCCACCGTGCTGATCAGCGCCGCCAGCAGGCCGGCGGCAAACAAGCCGAGGAAGCCGGGTTTCAGCAACTTCTGCATCAGCACCATCAGCGTGTTGTTGTTGTCCGTGCCGATTTCGTCGCGATAGAGCGCGTAGGCCATGACGCCGGGCAGCACCATCACGAAAACCGGAAGGATTTTCAGGAATCCGCCGAAAATGGCACCGTCGCGCCCGTCCTTCTCGGTCTTGGCCGCGAGGACGTTCTGGACGATGGTCTGGTCGGTGCACCAATACCAGATCCCGAGAATCGGGTAACCCACCAGCACACAGAGCCAGGAATACTCGTTGAGGCCGCCGTCGGGTTTGGTGATGCTCTGCAGCACCGTCGGCGAAATGCCGGGGGACACCGCCTGCTTGAGCTGCGCGTAGGTCGTGATGCCCTTTTCACCCAGCGCCTCCCAACCGAGATAGGTCAGGGTGAAGGCACCCGCCAGGAGGATGATCACCTGAAGCACGTTGGTGATCATGACCGCGCGCAATCCACCCAGGATCGTGTAGAGCGCGGCCACGGTGGCCATGACGATGATCGAGGTGTAGACGTCGATACCGAAAAAGACCTCCATCAGCTCGGCACCCGCATAGAGGCTCATGCCGATGTGGACCAGCAGGGCGGACAGGATGAAGATCACCCCGAGGATCGTGCGGGTCATCGGGCTGTAGCGCTTTTCCACGTATTCCGGCAGCGTGCTGAGCTGGCTGCGGAAGTAGAAGGGCGCGAACACCAGGCCGAGAATGATGAGGCAGAAGGATGCGCCCCACTCGAAGTTGCCGACCGGCATCCCTTCCTTGTAGCCGCCGGCAGCGAGGCCGACGAGGTGGATCGAGGAGATGTTCGCGCAAAACAGCGAAATGCCGATAATCGGCCAGCTCAATGAGCGGCCGGCGAGGAACAACTGGCTGCTGGTTGCGTTCTTGCGGTAACCCGCGAAAATACCGATGGCGGTGATGGCGACGAGGTAGGCAACAATGATGCCGATATCGAGGGTGGAGACGTTCATCCGGAAGTGTGGGTTTGTTGGGTTGGAACGCCGGAAAGCGGTCTGACAGACGCCTTGAACGGCGCGGGAGTATGGGGATTCGAATCGCGGCGACGCAACCAAATAGAGCAAAAACCGGGTCGGGTGGCCGGATGTGTGAAACGGACGGCCGGGCACTTCGGTATCGCTTACGGCAATTCCGCCGCCGGGTGTGTTTTTCTTGGCACAATCCCTGCAGCCGCGCATTTTCCCACAGTCACCGAACCTTCATCCCGCTCATGATCCGACCCCTCCTCCGCACCGCCCTCGGCATCAGCCTCCTCAACCCCATGACCAGCACCGCCCAATACCTGCCCTGCCCCGAACGCGGGTTCATCAGCTCGCGCCCTGCCCAAAATTGGGAAGAAGGCCTGATCTGCGGCAACGGCACCCTCGGCATGCTCGCCATGAGCCACCCGACCGAGGAACGGATCATCTTCACCCACGAGGAACTCTTCATGCCGATGGGCGCGCCCACGGTCCCGCCCGATCAATCGAAGTACCTGCCGGAAATCCGGAGGCTGATCGCCGAGGGCAAATACAAGGAGGCCGAGGCCCTCCAGGCAAAGCACTCGGGCCAGAAGGGCTTCATGTATCCGGACT
>CBFGOB010000366.1:0-3045 GCA_965650215.1 uncultured bacterium
CCGGATTCTCGATGGCGAGTACCGGATGGTGTTCCGCTGGCGGGAGCAGGACGGCCAGTGGAGGCTTTCCGGGGTCCGCGAGCTCGGGCCGCCGTGATCACTCCGTGGCCAGGGCGTCTGCGGTCAGCTCCGCAAAGGTGCTCAGGTTGCCGGCATACTGGATCTTGCGCTGGCGGTCCAGCACGTAGGTCATCGGCAGGATGCCCACGCGGTAGGCCTGCGCCAGTTTCTGTTCGGGATCGGAGAAATTCCGCCAGGTGACCGATTCGTCAGCGATCATCGAGCGGAGTTTCGGCAGGGGGTCGTGGTTCACCCCGAGCACGACGATCGGCTTGTCGGCGAATTTCCTGACCATCTCCGAAGTGAATTCCAAGGTATGCCCGATCTGCGGCATCGTGCTGCTCCAGAACACGAGCACCACCACCTTGCCGTCGAAATCCGAAAGCTGGATCGGCTTGCCGGCGGAGTCGCTGCCCGCCAGATCGGGGGCGACCCTGCCCTTGCTGAGATAGCGGATCTGATAGAGCTCGTTTTCCGCGAGGTTGGCGATGGTGGTCTGGCCGATGGCGACATCGGCGCTTTCGATGATTGCCTTGCGCAGGTAGGTCAGCCGCTTGCGCATGAGGTCGGGGTTGTCCCCCAGGGTCTTGAGGACCACCGCCGCGGCCATCGCCGCCACACCCTGGATTTTGGGGTCAGGGTTGCTTTCGTTGATTTTCTCGAGGATCGAGAGCGAGGCCGGATCTCCGAGCCGTGCGAGGGCCATGCACATCGGCACCAGATGCTTGCTGTTGATGTGGTGGGCCAGCACGGCCTCCTTGACGGATGCCACTTCCTTCGCAAAGAGCGGTTGAACAATGCCTTCGTTGCCGCGGGGCGAATCGATGCCGGGCGCGGGCTCGGCGAGGATGCCTTGGGTGATGAGCAGGAACCAGGAAGCCGGTTCGAGGGTCCATTCCTGGTTGAGCGAGCCGCCGATCACCTTCCACATGTTCCGGGCGTAGTCCTCGGCCTTCGGGCGGGAAGCGACGACGGCAGCGCCTTCTTCCGCAGACAGGGCCTGGGTTGCCTTTTCCGACCAAGCCATGATCGCCGTCTGCCAGTCGTTCTGGATCTTGGTCGCCTGTTCGGGGGTGGCCCAGGCGCCGGCGGTCAGGAGTGCGGTTGCGGCGATGAGGCTGCGTCGATGCATGCGATCTTTTACAGTGCGCTTGCGTGCGATGGAATCGAAATATCGGGCAGTCTGGCGGCGCCCGGGATCGGGGCGGCCTGACGGGCCCCGTGGACTGCGGCATCCGCCGGTTCCGGCACTTGCCGAATCCTCCGGATGGGGCACATTGGGGGACCATTCATGAGTGACGAACCACCCCAGCTGCCGATCCGTTATTCCAAGCCCGAGTCGTATTCGGCGCCGAATCTCTGGCAAAGCCTGAAAAAGGTCGCCGGCAAAGCCAGTCGCAAGACGCTGAACGCCGCGCTGGTGCTGTTTTACTGCCTGCGTGACAAGGACACGCCGACCTGGGCCAAGGGAGTGATTGTCGGTGCCTTGGGCTATCTGATTCTTCCTGCCGACATGATTCCCGACATCATCCCCGGGGCCGGCTACGGCGACGACTGGGGGGCGATCGTGGCGGCGCTGGCGACTGTGGCGGCTTACATCAAGGACATCCACAAGGCCAAGGCCGCCGAGCAAGTCGAGAGGCTTTTCGGGCAGGAACATCCGGCAGCACCGCCGGAATTTGATGAATGAACGGCCATTCCCGCCGCGTAGAGCTGTTGTTGGAATATTCGGCGCTGAAATGATGAGGCTTTTGCTCCATGTCCTGACCCTGTCGTATGGCCTGATCGCCATGGCCGCGGCGGCTGCCGGAATTGACGAGGATGTCCTTGGTCAAAGCCTCGGCGGTTGGAAGACGTATTCGAAAAAATACGCGCAGTACACGATTTCCGGGGTGAAATACCGGACCTACCGGCCCGAGGCAACCATCACGCCCGACGCCGGGACCTACGTCTCGATCCGCATCGACCATGTGAGGGGCTGGTTCTCCTCCGACGACCACGCAATCCTGGAAATCACGGTCGACCGCAACGGCCACATCGTGTCCGCCCAATCGACGATTGCGATCCAGGGACAATCGGTTTCGAGCGATGTGATCATGGGGGCCAACAAGGCCAGCAAGAGTTCGGTTTCCAGCATCGACCGCGCGGTGCAGATCGGCACGGATCTGGTGGCGAACCTGTCCTCGAAGCTGCTCAGGGCGAAGCTGGTCGAACCCGGCAGGGTCTCGTTCCCGTCGGCGGTGCGCCACAATTACAATCTGCTCTATCAGGCGATCCGCGTCGATGGCAAGCCGGTGGCCCCGCTCAAGCTCCGGCCCGAGGTGCTGAAACCGGAGGAGGTCAAGTCACCGGTCGAAAAGCCCGCCGCCGAAGCCGCGGCCGGGGAAAAAACCAAGACCGGCGGCGCGGCCGGGGAAAAATCCGACAAGGAATCCGCCGATCCGGAGAAGGCGGATGAGGAGAAGGCGGATGAACCTGCTGCGCCCGCCGCTGCCGAGCCGGCCGGAGAGGCCCAGCTGGTGATCCGGAGCTACAGCGGTGTTCCGGCCCCGGCGCTGCCCAAAAAGCAGTGAGACCGCGGCCTTGCCTCAGGCCCTTGGGTGGAAGCGCTTGTGGATGGACTTGAGCCGCTGGCGGTCGACATGGGTGTAGATCTGGGTGGTTGAGATGTCAGCGTGACCTAACAGTTCCTGGATGACGCGCAGGTCGGCACCGCCTTCCAGCAGGTGGGTGGCGAAGGAATGGCGCAACAGGTGGGGGTAGATGTTGCGGTCGATACCCGCCATCCTTGCACGTGCCTTGACGATTTGCCGGATGCGGTCCGGCGACAGCGGTGTGCCGCGCACGCTGATGAAGAGATGCGACGAGGTCTTGCGGTTCACCAGCGACGGGCGTTCGTTGGCGAGGTAATTGCGGGCGGCTTCGAGCGCCTGCCTGCCGATCCTCACCACGCGGATCTTGTTGCCCTTGCCGGTGACGCGCAGG
>CBFGOB010000367.1:0-3035 GCA_965650215.1 uncultured bacterium
CGGTTTCATGGGAGGGCCTTGGCACATCAAACGCGCCACTCCGTTCCGGAGTGGCGCGTTTTTGGCTCCATGGCAGGCGGAGTGGCCGCGAAGGGCAGGTTAGCGGATCAAGGGACAAATCATGGATCAAATTTTGAGAAATGATGTAGCCATCTTGAGGTGGCGGCGCTTGGAAACCGCCGCCACGATTGCCCCATCATGGGCTACCATTTCACTTGAAATGCTCTGGGGCATGTCAGCCTGGGAGACGGCTCCTCAGGAATGCCCATGCCGCTTGTGGCGGCATCGCATCAGGTGCGCAGCACAGCCCGCGTCGTCCCGGGCAGACGAGACCAAAGGGTCCCTGGCTGCGGACCATCTGGCTATGCCAGATTCGTGTACACCGCCTGGACGTCGTCATCGTCCTCGAGCTTGTCGACGATCGCCTCGATTTCCTCGATTTGGGCCTCGTTGAGTTCGATCGGCTGGTTGGGCAGGCGTTGGAGGCCCGATTGGTTGGGAGTGATCCCCTGGGCCTCGACCGCCTGGCAGAGCTGGGCGAAGGCGCTCGAGCTGCCGATCACCGAAACCACGCCGTCCTCGACGCTGAGTTCCTCGAGCCCGTGGTCGATGAGTTCCAGCTCGAGCTCTTCCAGGTTCTTGTCGGCCGGGACCGGGAATTCGATCACCGTGCGGCGCGAGAACATGAAGTCGAGCGAGCCGGTGGTGAGCAGCTGGCCGCCTTTCTTGTTGAAGATCGTCTTGATGTTGGTCACCGAGCGGTTGGTGTTGTCGGTCGCGCATTCGATGACGAACTGCGAGCCGTGCGGGCCCTTGCCTTCGTAGACGACTTCGGTGATTTCCGAGGCGTCCTTGCCCGAGGCGCGTTTGATCGCGGCTTCGATGTTGTCGCGCGAGAGGTTGCGGGCCTTGGCATTGGCGATCGCCACGCGCAGCGGCGCGTTGGTTTCCGGGTCGGGTCCGCCGTTCTTGGCGGCCAAGGTGATCGATTTGGCGAGTTTCGGAAACACCTTGGACATTTCGGCCCAACGCGATTCCTTGGCCCGGCGGCGGCATTCAAAGGCTCTTCCCATGGTGGTGTGGTGCTGGGCGACAGGCTGGAGCCTCCGGCGCGGGGAGTCAATGCCGCGACGTTGCGCATGGCCCACCCGCGCGCGTGACAAAAGCCGCCCGGTCGGGCAGCCTCGGTCATGATCAACCGCTCCGTGCTTATCGTCCATGCCAAGCAACCCTTTCTCGACTGGCTGAACGGACTGCCCGACGACGAGAATCCGCCCTACACCCTCGAACAGATCAACGAGGACAAGCAGGCCTACCTCCTGCCGGATCTCGAGATGATCGACGAGATCGAGCCGCTGCTGCGCGACTTCTGTCCGCTGGTCTTCGAATGCGAGCTGGAAGGCTGGTGGCTGGACGAGTCGGATTGGCCGGCGCAGCGCGACTACGAGACCTTTTGCGAGTGGTTCGATGTCTCCATCCACAGCATGGTGCACGACCTGGTCGACGAGCTGCTGGTCGATGACGACGACGAGCGCTATCCGCAGCTGCTGAATTGAAGCCGGCTTCCGCTTCCGGGCGCAAAGGGCGGCAAGCGCGCCTCAGTGCTTCGTGGGCGCGGGGATCCGTTGGACGGATTCGTCCAGTGGCAAGTCGAAGCTCGCGTCTTCCTGGGTGGCGCTGAGGTCATTGCGCAGCACGATGATGCGCCGGCCGATCGGCGGCGATACCAGCAGCGGCGCTCCCGGTGGCTGTGGCGGGGTGTTGGGGAAATACAGCCAGTCGCCTACGTGGCGTTTGCGCAGCGCGATCATCGAATCGAGACTGGGAGTGTAACCTGCCCGTTCCAGATCCCGCAGGTCCGCCGGATAGCGGCCTTGGGTTTGGGCGTAGGCGTCAAGCATCATGCCGATCTCCCTGGCATGCATCAGGCACAGCGTGCGTTCCGAGCGTTCCTGCTGCTTGAGGAACAGCGGCACGACAAGTCCGGCGAGAAACGCGACGACCGGGATGATGGCGATCGAGAGGTAGCCGAGGATCAGTCCCCAGAGGGTTTTGTTCGAGCGGTCGCCCTGGCCGCGGGCAAGGTGGCCGAGGATGATCGCGGGCAGCGCGGTGGCAAGGCAGCTCGGAAAAGCGAGGATGCCGCAGACCAGGCAGGGCGTGGAGAGGCTGCTGGAGTTCGATGGCGGAGCGGGAAGCGCAACAGGGGAGGACATGGCGTGTGGCGGCGCATTCCTCATCGCAGATTCCGAGCGGCTGTGGAAGTGAAAGCGCGCATGCCGCTGAAGCTTGCCGGCTCCCCACCTTCGCCGCTCAGGGGTCTTTCCGAATCGGGCAGGGATGCGGATGGTGCAACTTGTGCAGCGCCCGCTGCAGGCCTTTTTGGGCGGGTATGGGGCGATGCGCGCGGTCAATGAGCAGGGCGTGGCCGTAGCCTGGAAAGCGTTTGGGGATCCACGAGTGGGCATCCGTCACGCTCCGGACGAGCAGGGCCAGGCCATGCGCACACATCCTTCATCGAGGCCGCCGTGCCAATCCGTATGCCCTTCGATTTCCCGGCGGCACGCAGGGTCTTCCCGGCCTGTGCCGGCATGACGAGCATGGGACAGAACAGCAGAAGGAAAGGAAGCCATCGGCATGGCATGGAGGAGTGCGTCCGGATGCGGGATCATGCACTCGCATGACAAGTGCATTTGGCATGGTGCTCCATCGCATCGTCAGGCGCCGGTATTCAAATGACGCGCGCGGCGGGGAGCGGGTCCGATGGTTCCTCCCTCGATGAAGCTGGCCTTCACATCGGTTTGCGCGAAGTCCTCTTTGCCGTTGGCGATGTGTCCGACCCAGCGCACGATGCGGCGGACGATCGGCTGCGCATCCCAGTGGATGTGTGAGGCATTCGGCCAGTACCAGTCGAACCAGGGATCGGGATCGCAGCAGACCAGCGAGACGTGCTGTGGAGCGAGAATCCCCTGCCGGGCGAGGTATTGCCGCGCGACGAGATACTGATAGGTTTCGTCGAGGATCAGGGCGGTGGG
>CBFGOB010000368.1:0-3035 GCA_965650215.1 uncultured bacterium
GGCCACCGTGCGCTTGGCCGACGAGGTTGGCTTGGACCGGATCGTCGACCGGGCTGCGGCATTCGGTTTTCCGATCGCGGGTGCCGAGCGGCTGCGCCGGATTGCGGTGGGATTCGAGAATGCCTCGCTCAAGGAATCCGTGCGGGCGATGGCGGTGTTTTCGCAGGGAGGGCAATTGATCCCGGAGGATCTGATTTATCTCGACCGGATCGAGGATGCGGAGGGCAAGCCGGTCTATCAGCGCAAGACGCTGTTGCGGGAGAAGCAGCAGGTGGTGTCCGAGGCGACGGCCTGGCAGGTGCATGACATGCTCAGGACCTCCTTCGAGCGCGGCAGCGCGAGGGGCTTGCTGGATGGCATGACGGCCAAGCCGTTTCATGGGGCTGCCAAGGGTGGCAGCACGCACGATTTCGCGGATTGCTGGTTTTTGGGCTACAACCGCCGGGTGGTGTGCGGGGTGTGGACCGGATTCCTCAATGGCAACGGGGCGTCGATCTACCCCGGTGCGTTCAGCCGGGATCTGGCGATGCCGGTGTGGCAGGCGGCGATGAATGCCGCCCACCGTCATTTCGAGGGACTGGCGTATCCGGTGCCGCATGCCGTGGTGACGGTTCCCGTGTGTTCGGTCTCGGGCCAGCGCTTGACCGAGTTTTGCCATGAGTATCAGGAAGACCCCAAGACCGGCGTGGTGCGCGCGCGCCCGACGGCGATGGATGAGTATTTCCGCAAGGGCACCGACCGGCTGGGGTTCTGCCCGGTGCATGCCGGAGTCGACAGTGCGGGGATGACCGCCAGTGTCGCGACCTTGAATGCGCCGGTGCTCGATGCGGTGCCGGTCAGGCCGGTGTCGCCGGTGCTGCTGGGAGAGGATCCCTATCACAGCGAGACCCCCGCGTTCTCCACTTCCGGCAGCCGTCCGCTGTCCGTGCCTCAGCGCACCAACGTGCTCGACAGCCTCGACCTCAAGGATCGGGAGGAATCGATCCTTCTGCCGGCTCCCGGCAGGATCGAGATTTCGGACGACTGAGTTGGGGGGCTTCAGCGAAGGTCGATCAGCTCCGGCCGTTCGTTGGAGGCCTGGATCGTCCGGATCGCTTGGCGCAGGTCGCGGGCTTTCTGTTTGCTGAGCTGGGCCGGGAAATTCGGCTCGCCGTCGTCGCAGTCGGCGGCGATCGCTTCGAGTTGGGGGATGAAGGCTTGGGCGTGGGCGCCATAGCTCAGGAGGATCTTGAGGATCTGCGGGGTGCGTTTCTCGCTGGCCCACTTGTTTTGTTTGGCCAGGTAGTCGACGCACGATTCGATGCCCTGTTGGATCCGGTGCTGGGCCAGCAATTCGAGTCCGGCCATGCGGATGCCGTCGGCGAACATTTCGCCGCTGGGGGCGGCAACATTCACCGCCACGAGGATGTCGGGCATGAGCGATTTCAGCTGTGCGGGGCTGAGTTTCGGATAGATCGCCGCGATGCAGCTGCGGGCGCGGCCGTCCTGGTTGCGCAGGCCGGCGCGGATGGCCTTGGCGAGCAGTTCGGGGTCGATGCGGTCGAGGGAGTGGTGAAGCAGGCCGCGGGGTGCGGGAAACAGGGCGTAGCAGAGGTAGCGCTGCTCCATGCCGCGCGGGTCGTCGGCTCCGGGCTCCCTGGCCAGCATTTCCAGCAGTTCCGGAGTGGTGTCGGCGGCGGCCGGGCCGATGGCGTTGAGGGCCTCGGCGGCCTTGATGCGCAGCCAGAGATCATCGGACTTCAGGGTCTGGCGCAGGGCGGGAATCGCGGGGGCGGCCTTGGCTCCGAGTTGTTCGAGGGTCTGGCAGGCCCCGAGGCGGGTCTCGATGGATGGCGATGCCAGCAGTTGGATCAGCGGTTCGGCGGCGATTTTCTTGCGGGCGAGGGCGGTGGCGGCGCGTTCGCGGATGACCGGCGACCAGCTGCCGAGGCATTCGATCAGGGCGTCGCCGGGCATGGCATCGTAGGTGCTGTGGCGGTCGTTGTTCGACCAGCCGCGGCCGTCGGCGATCAGTTGCTGCGCTTCTTCGGCGCTGAGTTGCGGCACGATCGGCGCCTGCTTGCCGGTGATCATCAGTTGCTTGAGCGGCATCGCGTAGGCGAGGAGGTAGGCGCCGGTCGCGTCCCAGCCGTGGGTGCTGTCGTTCTGGATCTGGGGCGGTCCCTGGTGGGGGAAGCTGTGGTCGGCGCGGCGTGCGAGGTCGAAATACCAGGCGCCGAATTCCTTCATCCACGCGCCGGAAGCCTGGGGGCCCGAGAGGGCGACGCCGGGCATCGCCCAGGTCATGTTCCAGAAATTGCCGGTGTGGCCGGTATCGCGTTCCGGGCCGTGGGATGCGAGGCTCATGCGCGAGAAGAAGCGGGCGCCCTCGGGTTCCTTGAGGAGGTTGAAGAGCACGGCGGCCATGCCGCATTTGCCGTTGTCCTCGTGGGTTTGGGTCCACGGGTTGTGATCGCCGTAGGGCACGGCGCCTTTGCCGATGTAGAAGCGCAGCAGTTTCGCGCTGCGCTCGATCGCGTCGCCGAGCTTCGGATCGTTCACGCCGGCGGCCCGGCCCATCGCCATCGAGATCGTGAGCGGCACGCCAGGGGCATTCATCATGCCGTAGCCTTCGAGCCGTCCGTCGGGCAGGGCGAATTTGTGCCCCCAGGAACCGACGGCGCTTTGTCCGTTTGCGGCCTCGAGGCAGAGCCGTTCGAGGCCGGGCATGACCGAGTCGTCGCCGGTGGCGATCACGTATTCGGCGAGCAGCATGATCACATAGCCGTAATACCAGGTGGCCATGCTGTCGGCCTGATAGTCTTTTGCCCACTGGGCTTCCTTGCGGACGACCGGCAGGTATTTCCGTTCGCCGCTGGCGAGCAGGGCGAGGGCGTTGAGTGAGCGCGAAATCGCATTGGGATGGTAGCCTTGGGCCTCGATGCGTGTGGCCAGGTCCTTGCAGCCCTGCTCGAGGATGCGCTTGGATTTCGGGCAGTCGTAGGGGGCGGTGGCGCTGTAGGTGCCCATGACCCTCAAGCTGCCGGTCATGGGCA
>CBFGOB010000369.1:0-3026 GCA_965650215.1 uncultured bacterium
TCTCGGTGATGAAGGATGCCTTTTCCCAGGAGCTGAGCCATCTCGATTCGGTCCAGAAGCAGGTGCTCGTCGAACGCCATTTGATTTCCCGGGAGCATGCGGCCCGCACCGACGGCTCGGCCGCAGTGATCGAGCGTCGCCAGACCTTCAGCCTGATGCTCAACGAGGAGGACCATCTGCGGATGCAGTCGATCCGGCCGGGCCTGCAGCTGAGGGAGGCTTACGAGGCGCTCAACCGCGTCGACAGCGAATTGGAGCATTCATTGGAATTCGCCTTTGACCCGACGCTCGGCTACCTCACCACCTGTCCGACGAATCTCGGCACCGGCCTTCGGGCATCGGCGATGCTGCACTTGCCAGGCCTGGTGCTGAGCGATCAGATCGGCCAGGTCCTGCAGGCGGTCAACAAGATCGGCCTGGCGGTCCGGGGGCTTTATGGCGAAGGCACCGAGTCGTTGGGCAACTTGTATCAGATTTCAAACCAATCGACCCTCGGCGAGAGCGAGGAAACGATCATCCGCCGTCTTGAGCGGGTCATCGCCCAGGTTGCGACCCACGAGGAAAACGCGCGTGAAAAGCTGCTTGAGGACGATCCGGAGATGGTGGCCGACAAGATCGGCCGGGCTTACGGGGTCCTGCGCCACGCCCACCTCATCGACTCGAAGGAGGCCCTCAACCACCTTTCGCTGATCCGTCTGGGCGGAAATCTTGAATTTTTCCCTCCGGAAACCGTCATTCTGTGTGACAAGTTGTTGATGGACATCCAGCCCGCCCACCTCCAGCTCCATTCCGGCAGCAAGCTGGCGCCGGAGGAGCGGGATGCGATCCGCGCGGAAATCATCCGCGATCGTTTGCAAACGCTGGATTCCCCTGATACTCATTGTAAACGCGACCCCGATTCCCCAGATTCCGACAACCCCGGCAACGCATGAACAACTTCACTCCCAGAGCCCAGCAAGTCCTCGCCTTGGCCCGCAAAGAAGCGGACCGCTTCAACCATTCCTACGTCGGAACGGAGCACCTGCTGTTGGGCTTGATCAAGCTCGGGCAGGGGGTGGCGGTCAATGTGCTAGAGCGCATGGGTCTCGAGCTCGAGGCCGTGCGCATGGAGGTTGAAAAGGAAGTGGGTTCCGGTCCGCCGCAGAAATCCCCCGGCAACATCCCCTACACCCCGCGGGTCAAGAAGGTCCTCGCTCTGGCGAACAAGGAAGCCAAGGCGCTCAATCATTCCTACGTCGGCACCGAGCACTTGCTGCTGGGACTGCTGCGTGAAGGCGAGGGGGTGGCGGCGCGCGTGCTCAAGCGCCTGGATGTCGACATCCAGCGCACCCGCAACGAGATCCTTGCCGAGATCGATCCGAATTTCTCGCCGGATGACCAGGACGAGGATGAGGATGACGAAGAGATGGAAGCCAATCCCTTCGAGGAGGACACCAATGCGCCCAGCATGGGACCGGAAGGGGACAACCGTTCCAAGACCCCTGCGCTCAAGGCGTTTGGCCGCGACCTGACGAAGGTGGCGCGCGAGGGTGGTTTGGATCCGGTGATCGGCCGCGAGGCCGAGATCGAGCGCGTGATCCAGATCCTTTGCCGCCGCACCAAGAACAACCCGGTGCTGATCGGCGAGGCCGGCGTCGGCAAGACCGCCATCGTCGAAGGTCTGGCACAGGAAATCGCCAATGGCAACGTGCCGGAAATCCTCCGCGACAAGCGGGTGGTGACCCTGGATCTCGCCCTGATGGTGGCCGGCACGAAATACCGCGGCCAGTTCGAGGAGCGGATCAAGGCCGTGATGGACGAGATCCGCAAGGTCAAGAATGTCATCCTGTTCATCGACGAATTGCACACGATCGTCGGTGCGGGTTCGGCCGAAGGGGCGATGGATGCCTCCAACATCATCAAGCCCGCGCTCAGCCGTGCGGAGCTGCAGTGTGTGGGGGCCACGACGCTTACCGAATACCGCAAGCACATCGAGAAGGACTCCGCCCTCGAGCGCCGCTTCCAGCAGGTGAAGGTCGACGAGCCTTCGGTGGAGGATGCGATCGAGATCCTCAAGGGGCTTCAGGAAAAATACGAATCCCATCACAAGGCGCGCTACACCCCCGAGGCGGTTGCCGCGGCGGTCAACCTGACCTCCCGCTATCTCACCGCGCGCTTTCTGCCGGACAAGGCGATCGACGTGCTGGATGAGGCCGGTTCGCGCGCCCGCATCGGCACGCTGACCCGCCCGCCGGAGATCAAGGTCCTCGAGGCCGACATTGACCGGATCAACAAGGAAAAGCTCGCGGCGATTTCCGAACAGAATTTTGAAAAGGCCGCCGCCTTGCGCGATGACGAGAAGAACGCCAAGGCCAAGCTTGAAGAGACACTCAAGGTCTGGCGCTCCACATCCGAGGAAACGATCGTCACGGTCACCGAGGACGACATCATGAGTGTCGTGGCCAAGTGGACCGGCGTGCCTCTCACGCGCATGGAGGAAAAAGAGGCCGAGAAGCTTCTCAAGATGGAAAGCGAGCTGAAGGGCCGGGTGATCGGCCAGACCGAGGCGGTGGTGGCGATTTCCAAGGCACTGCGGCGCTCGCGTGCGGACCTCAAGGACCCGCGCCGTCCGATCGGCTCCTTCCTGTTCCTCGGCCCGACCGGGGTGGGCAAAACCTATCTCGCGCGCAACCTCGCCGAGTTCATGTTTGGCGACCCGGATGCCCTGATCCAGATCGACATGTCCGAGTACATGGAGAAGTTCACCGCCAGCCGCCTGATCGGTTCGCCTCCGGGCTATGTCGGTTATGACGAGGGTGGACAGCTTTCCGAGGCGGTGCGCCGCCGGCCCTATTCGGTGGTGCTGTTCGATGAGGTCGAAAAAGCCCATCCGGATGTGATGAACCTCCTCCTGCAGATCCTCGAGGAAGGCACGGTGACCGACTCGCTCGGCCGCAAGATCGACTTCCGCAACACGATCATCATCATGACTTCCAACGTCGGTGCCTCGATGATCAAGCGCCAGACCTCGCTGGGTTTCGGTGCGA
>CBFGOB010000370.1:0-3024 GCA_965650215.1 uncultured bacterium
GGCGGTGGCCATGACGAGCGCGAGCAGACGCTCAACCAGCTCCTGGTTGAAATGGACGGTTTCGACACCCAGGAGGGGGTCATCATCATTGCCGCCACCAACCGTCCCGACGTGCTTGATCCGGCCTTGCTGCGTCCGGGTCGTTTCGACCGTCAGGTGACGGTGTCCCTGCCCGACGTCAATGGCCGCGAGGAAATCCTCAAAGTCCACGTCAAGAAGATCAAGCTGGCCGCCGGTGTCGACCTCTCCCGGATCGCCAAGGGCACGCCGGGGTTTTCCGGTGCCGAACTCGCCAATCTTGTCAATGAGGCGGCACTGTTGGCCGCCCGCCGCGGCTTGAATGCCGTGACTCTCGACGAGCTCGAGGAGGCCCGCGACAAGGTCCGTTGGGGTCGTGAACGCCGCAGCCTGGCGATGTCGGACAAGGAAAAGATCGGCACCGCCTGGCACGAGGCCGGCCATGCCTATCTCAACATGGTCGTGCCCAACACCAGCCCGCTGCACAAGGTCACGATCATTCCGCGCGGACCCTACCTCGGCGCCACGATGTATCTGCCCGACGGGGACAAGTATTCGACGCAGAAGAAGGAGGCGTTGGCGAACCTGATTGTCACCATGGGTGGCCGGATCGCCGAGGCCTTCCACAGCGACGACGTTTCCAACGGTGCTTCCGGCGACATCCGCCAGGCGACCGCCCTTGCCCGCAACATGGTCTGCGAGTGGGGGATGAGCGACAAGCTGGGCATGGTCGAGTATGGAGAAGGCAATGCCCCGGTGTTCCTCGCCCGCGACATGGCGAACAAGTCGCGCAATTACTCCGAGGAAACCGCCAAGCTCATTGATGCCGAGATCAAGCGCTTCATCGACGAGGCTTACCGCGAAGCCGAGCGGGTTCTCACCGAGAACAAGGACAAGGTCGAGCTGATCGCCAATGCCCTGCTCGAGTATGAGACCCTCGACGCCAGCCACCTCAAGGAACTCATCGAGTTCGGTGAGATGAAGAATCCGCCGACAGTGCCCAAGCCGCCGCCGGTTCCCGAGGAGCTCAAGAAGAAGGATGCTCCGAAGAAGGCCGAAAGCGACCGCCCCAGCGATAACGGTCCGATTCCCGGTGCGGTGGGTGCCACGGCGTGATCGGGTAAAGCCTGAAACGCTGAAAGTGGCCAGCCCTTGATCGGCGGTTTTTATCTCTCTTTTTTCAGCGTTTACTCCAAATGCCCAAGCGCGGCCGTCATCAGAGCACCTCGAAGGAATGCGAGCGGATGCTGCGCAGGGTTGAGGCGATGGATGGGGTGATCGGCGTGATCATCGGCCGTTCCTATGGTGGCAAGTCGCTGGGTAGCCAGTCGCGCACCGGCACCTTGAAGATCCAGCGACAGGTTGCTGGCGGGCTCAAGGCCGTCACCCAATCCGCCAAGGGCCTGCAGGAAATCTTCATCCGCACCGAGGCCGGTACCGAAGAGCGGATTGCTCAAGAAATCGAGGCGATGGACGGCGGATGAACGGTAGCGGCAAACCAAAGCCAGCCTTGGCGAGCTTGCCATAACGGCGCAGCCGATTTGGGTTGGAGTGGTTCAGCCACTCAATCCATGACCGTCGCTAATTGCCGCCCTAGCGGCACCTATCGCAGATGGGATATCCCATCCCGCACGCGGGACGGGGCTGCCTTCGGCAGCGTATTCACCGACGGTCATAGACCGCCGCTACAATGTTTGGAGGACTCATTCGCATTTCATCCCGCTCTGATCTCGATGCCATTGGCTTCGAGATGCTGGCGGACACGGGCCAGCATGCTGACGGCGTCGGGGCTGTCGGAGTGGATGCAAAGCGTGCGGGCGGGGAGGGGGATGGCGGGACCGTTCGCCGGGGTCACTTGCCGGGTGCAGGCGATTTGCAGTGCCTGGGCGCAGGCGGTGCCGGGATCGTGAATCACGGCTCCGGGTTCAACGCGGGCTTGGAGGGATCCGTCCGCGAGGTAGCGGCGATCGATGAAGCCTTCGGGGCAATGCTGCAGGCCCGTTGCGGCAGCGGCTCTGGCGAGTGCACCGCAAGGAGGGGCATAGAGGATTGCTCGGGGCGACAGCTGTTGGATGAGCGCGCAGAGCATCGCGGCGAGTTCGTGGTTCTGATTGGCCTGATGGTAGAGCGCGCCGTGGGGCTTGATGTGGTGGATGTCGGGACAGAGGCTGAGGAAGCGTTCCAGCTGCTCCCGGATTTGTGTCCTGATTTCGTCGACAGGCAGTGACAAGGGCCGACGGCCGAAATGTTCGGGATCCTGGTAACCCGGATGTGCGCCGATGGCGATGCCATGCCGGCGGGCCGCTTCGATGGCCGTGCGCATCGTGTCGGGATTTCCCGCATGGCCGCCACAGGCGATGTTGGCGGAGCTGCTGAGTGGCATCAGCTCCTCATCCTGCATGCCGCCTTCCCCAAGGTCGGCATTCAGGTCGATGGTGAGATGCGGTTGGATCATGAGGAGAAGGGTGAATCAAACCACAGATGGACGCAGATGGACGCGGATAGACGCGGATACAGAGGTTGTTGGTGTCAATGACACTGACTTCATTTCCAATTTGCGTCCATCCGCGGTTCAATTGTTAGTTTTTGATCAAGCTGAGTCCTGCGTGGAGGAGGCCGAGTTCGCGTTCGAGCCTGAACCAGGCGTCGCGGGCTTCGTCGAGGGTGACTTCGCGGAAGTGGATGCGGGTGCCGGGCCAGGCACGGGCAAGAACCGGAAGGTCGGCGGAAATGACGTGGCCGATCTGCGGGTAGCCGCCGATCGTCTGGCGTTCGCTCATCAGGACGATCGGCTGGCCGTCCGGGGGGACCTGGATGGTGCCGTAGACCACCGCCTGGGAGACGATGTCGCAGGGCGAGGAGAGGCTGAGCTTTTCGCCATGGAGGCGGGTGCCCATGCGGTCGGAGGCCGGGCTGATTTGATAGAAGTTCTTGCAGAATGCGGCGTAGGATTCCTTGCCGAAGGCATCCGCGTGCATGCCGCGGATGAAAAGGAGTTCGATGAGC
>CBFGOB010000371.1:0-3012 GCA_965650215.1 uncultured bacterium
TGGATCATCATCGCCGCGGTCTTCCTCTACAAGATCACGGTCAAGACCGGCCAGCACATCAAGCGGGGTCAGCTGATCGGCACGATCGGCAGCAACCGCGGCATGTATCCCGCGCACCTGCATTTCGAGATGCGCCACAACCTCCGGATCGGCATGGACCGCCGCGTGGCTCCACCGACGCTCGAGCACTGGGTCGATCCGACGGCCTTCATCAAGGCCCACCGTCAGCTCAAGCGGGAGTGGTCGAAAGTCGTCGTCCCCACCGGCACCTACCAGCCCTATGAAGGGGTGAGGGGGCTTTGATGGAGGATTGAGGATTGATTATTGGGAAGTTCCGGACAGGTTTCGGGCGAATCCGGCCCCGAACGATCATGGACCACGACCCCCAGCACGAGCCGCCCACCGACCCGCAGGAACCGCCTGCCGGGCAGCCGCTGGCACCCGGCCTGCGTCAGGACCTGGCCACGCTGATGAAGGTCAAGCTGAACACCTTCGTGCTGGTGACGGCGGTCTTCGGTTACATCCTGGCCTCGATGGGCCGTGATTTCGATTGGCTCACCCTGCTCCACACGATCCTTGGTGCGGCGGCGGCGGCGTTCGGGTCGGCGGCTTTCAACCAGCTGATGGAAATCGATCTCGACGCGCGGATGAAGCGCACCGCCGACCGGCCGTTGCCGTCGAGGCGGATGGATCCGCTGATGGCTTTCGGGGTCGGTTGGGTGCTGTCGGCGATCGGAATCATCCACCTCGCGGTGAAGGTTGGCAATGCGGCGGCCTACCTGACGGCGCTGACGATTGCGATCTACGTCTTCGTTTACACGCCGCTGAAGCGGGTGAGTTCGATCAACACGCTTGTCGGTGCGGTGCCCGGCGCGATTCCGCCCATGATCGGTTGGGTGGGTGCGGGCGGCCACTTCGGCTGGGAGGTGTGGTTTTTGTTCGCGTTGTTGTTCTTCTGGCAGCTGCCGCACTTTGTGGCGATCAACTGGTTGTGCCGTGAGGAATACGAATCCGTCGGCTACAAGATGTGGTCGAATGGCGACGAGAGCGGACGCAAGAGCGGCCGGATCGCCGCCTTCTACGCGCTGTGCCTCGCCGTCATCTCCGTGGCACCCGCCGTGCTCGGATTTGCCAACCTGGTGTGGACGATCGGTGGACCGCTGATGGGGCTGATCATGATGGCCCTGGCGCTGCGCTTCGCGCGCGACGGCGAACGCTCGTCGGCGCGGAAGCTGTTCTTGTTCACGCTGCTCTATCTGCCGGTGTCGTTGCTTTTGTTAGTCATCGGATGGCGGTGAACCGGTTGGAGGCCGGTGATTTTTCGTTTGAGTCCCAAGCATGAGTGCCTTGATCGAACCCACCCAACGGCTGTCGCAGGCGCTGCGGCCGCTGGGGTTTTCCGCACCCTGGGTGTACCGTCCGCTGGACTATGCCTGGAAGCCGCACGCGGCGTATCTCGAGCGCTACGCGTCCGGCCGGAAGCGGGTCTTGTTTCTCGGCATGAACCCCGGACCTTTCGGCATGGTGCAGACCGGCGTGCCTTTCGGCGAGGTCGCGGCGGTGCGCGATTGGATGGGGATCGAGGAGGCGGTCGGCAAGCCCGAGCCCGAGCATCCGAAGCGGCCGGTTGAGGGCTTTGCCTGTCCGCGCTCCGAGGTGAGCGGCCGGCGCCTCTGGGGTTTGTTTGCGGATCGCTTCGGTACGGCTGACGTGTTTTTCCGTGACCACTTCGTGCTGAATTACTGTCCGCTGGTGTGGATGAGTGAAACCGGAGCCAACCTGACGCCCGACAAGCTGCCAGCGGCGGAGATGGCGCCGGTGGAGGAGCATTGTCTCGAGTATCTGGCCAAGGTCATGGCCTGCCTGCAGCCGGATTGGCTGATCGGGGTCGGCGGTTTTGCCGAGGATCGTTTGCGACTGGCAGCGGATCGCATCGGTTCCGGGTCCAAGATCGGCCGGATCCTGCATCCCTCGCCGGCCTCGCCTGCCGCGAACCGCGGATGGGCGGAAGCGGCGACCAAGCAGTTGCTTGCGCAGGGAGTGTGGTGAAGCTTAGGTGCGGCGATCATCGCCAACACCAGGGAGCGGTCGGGGGTTGATCCCGGAAGAGTGACCTTTCGGAAAAAAAAGTCCCTACCATGGGGATGGCTTTGAGATATGGGATGTTGATGCGGAAGGGGCGCTTTTCCGAGGCGTCCGCCCGAAGGAATCGCAAGAGGGCGCTTGCTGGATTCAATCCAGATCCCTGACTGGAAAGTGAGCCTCTTTGAACGCAGGGGTTGTCACCCGAAGTCGCGCGCGGTGGTTCAAACCAACCCGTCCTTGCGGGCCTGTTTCCAGTAGGCGTATTCCGAGCGGTTGAAATCGATGTACTCCGGCGAGAGGTCGCTGGAATACATCGTGTATTCGGCGCTGCCTTGGTTGAGGTTGATTTCGATGTCGAATTCCGGTTCTGCGACGACGGCGCGGAGCTCGTCCATCGGCGTTTCCGCCTGGAGGCCGCCGAGGCAGGCCGCCTTGCCGCCGATGTGGATGTCGACGAGTTCCTCGCGGATGCGCGCGGTTGAATAGCCGACGGCGTGGATGATGCGGCCCCAGTTCGGGTCGCCGCCGTTCCACGATGACTTCACCAGTGCCGACTTGCACACCGCCTCGGCAACCTTCTTGGCGTCGAGGTAGGTGCGTGCGCCCTTGACGCGGACCGTGACGAATTTCGTGACGCGTTCACCGTCGCGGACGACCGCTTTTGCGAGTTCGAGCATCAGCCACTGCAGGGCCTTGCGGAACTGCTTGCAGCGTTTGCCGTTGCGGCGGACCGGCGTCATGCCCGAGGCGCCGTTGGCGAGCACCAGCACGGTGTCGTTGGTCGACATGTCGCCGTCGATGGTGATGCGGTTGAAGCTTTCCTCGACGCATTCGAGCACCGCCTTACGCAGGCTTTCGCTCGGGATGTTCGCGTCGGTGGTGATGAAGCAGAGCATGGTGGCCATGCTGGGTGAGATCATGCCCGCG
>CBFGOB010000372.1:0-3008 GCA_965650215.1 uncultured bacterium
TGGCTGCCGAGTGAAAGGTTGCCGGAAATCGTGCCGCCGAGGGGCGAATTCTGGTTGTTGAATTCCAGGTTGCCGCAGAGGGTGAGCGTGCCCGAACCGGTGGTGACCGCCGATCCGCTGGTGGTCGAGGACCCGCCGAGGGTCAGTCCCGCGACCGTGTCGTTGAAATTGTTGAGGTTGAGGGTGGCGGTGATGCCGGGCGCATTGCCGGCAACCGTGACCACGGTGTCCGGCAGCGCATTGGATGTTCCGAGGCGCAGTTCACCGCTCTGCACGGAGGTCGCACCGGTGTAGTTGTTGGCGCTGCTGGAAAGCACCAGCGTGCCCGTTCCCTTCTTGACGATGCCCGCGCCGGTGAGTCCGGTGATCTGGCTGGAAATCGTGCCGGTGACGCCCGCGGCGCTGGTGATCGTGCTGTTGGCCTGCAAGTCAAGCGCGCTGCTGGCAACCGTCACCGTTCCTTCTTCGAATCCCACACCGCTGATCTTTTGACCCGCGCTTGCGATCAAGGGGTTCGACGTGGTCTTCGCATTGAAGGGCAGGGTGATCAAGGCATTCAGGGAAGGACTATAGACGTCGGTATAGGTGCCGGCGGCAGCGACCGATCCATAGCATTGGATGGTGTTGAAGTAGGCCGGCTTTGCCCTGGAGATGATTTGGTTGCATCTGCCGACGACCGACTTCGGGACATTTTGCCAATTGGCGTCGCTGGCCACGCCCAGGACGAAACTGTTGTTGACGCTTGTGGTGTAGGTCATGCTGACGCTTGAGGCCGCAGTTGCGAAAACCCGGGTGACGGCGCTGCCCGCCGAGGCGACATTCGAAAGCGACATGATGGAGTAAACGGTGCCCATGTTGGCATAGGCCGCCGTGTTGAGAGGTCCCTTGACATAGGGCACGCTGATGACGACATCGCCAGTGGCGGGCAGGGAGTCGCTGATAAGGTAGGCAATGCCGGTGTAGGAATTGCGACTATCCTGAAAAACACCCTGCACGGTCATGGCCTGGCCGGCGTATGAAGCCGTGAAGCCCGTCGCGTTGAGCGACGAGACCAGGATCGCCACACAGTTGCCGCCGTTGAGGGCCCAGCCGGCTCTGGTGACGTTCAAGCTTGAGGTTCCGGTGTTGATCGAAGTGGTGAACAAATTGGTGGACGTGATGGCATTTGAACCGCCAAGGGTCACCGTGTAGGCACCGGTGGCATCGGATCCCGCCGCAAACACCGCGTTGCCGCCAGCCACCCAGGAGCTCGTCGCCGCCGTGCCCGCGGTCGAAGTCGTCCAGTTCGCGGAGCCGGAATCCCAAGTGCCGGCCGGAGCGCTGCCACCGGCTCCAGCCGTCGTGCCGTTGAGGTCCCAATAGGTCGCCTGACCGTCGGTCACGGTCAGGATGCCGCTGCCGGCGATCCAGGTCTGCTTGTAAGTGGCGGTGCTGCTGGAACTGCCATAAGTGCCGGCCGGCATCTGCGCCCCATTGATGATGAGCCGTGAGATCGTATCATTGGCATTCAGCGTGATCTTGGTGGCGCTGTTGCCATCCATGCTGACGATGGATTCATCGGAGATGGCGTCGGCGGCATTGATGACCAGCAAGCCGGAATTCCCACCACCACCGAGGGCGGTCAGGGTGAGATTGCCGCTGATCGCTCCGGGCACGTTGCAGTGGATGCTCAAGCCACCGTCAACGTAGGGAGCACCAGCGGTGTGGAGCTCGGCAAAGTTGTTCGGTGCATTCAACCGGGCAATGCAGGTTCCGGTGTTGTTGCCATACAAACTCAGCCGGTAGTTTCCCGTGATCGTATGGTTGAAATTGGCAGCCGCTCCGGCCTGGGTCGAACTGCCGAGGGTGATGGAAGCATTCGCATTCAGAACAATCGCAGGCAGGATCGGCTCCCCGCCCGCGCGGAAGCTCAGGCTGGAGCCGGAGTTCATCGTCATCACTGTCGAACCCGGAGTGCCCAGACAATTGTAGATATCCGGGCTGGTGGAGCTATAACTCACCTGGATCTGGGAGTTGGCGCCGAGGGTCAGGTTGCCGCTGAATTTCGGCGTGGCGGGCGAGAGACAGGGAACCGGGCTTTTCGAGGCGGGAATCACCACATCGACCAAGCCGGACGGCACGGCAGCTCCGGTCCAGTTGCCCGTCACATTCCAGCGCTCGGTGGTGCCGTTCGAGGTGTTCGGGCCCTGGTAGGTCCTCAAGGCAAAGATCGAGACCGTGGTGGTGCTGGTCGCCACCTGGCTGAGGTTGTCGGTCACGCGCAGGCCGATGGTGTTGACCCCGAGTTCCATCGCATGGGTCGTGGTCAGGGTGTTGTAGGGGATACTTGGGCTCGCACCCGTCACGTTTTCATCAAAATCGCCGTCACCATCCAGGTCCCATTGGTAATTGGTGATCGAACTTCCGCCGTTGGATGGGATCGAGCCGCTGCCGTTGAGGACCAGCGTCGCCCCCTCGCTGAGCCGGTAGGGTCCGCCGTGCACCGCCACCGCATTGGTGGTCTCATAGGTGAGCTGGACGTCGTCGAAATTAACGTCTCCGGAACCACCTGCCAGCCCCTTGCTGAGCAAGCGGATCTCGATCGGGCTGCCCACCAGGGCCGCATGCAGCGCGGCATCGTATTCATACCTCAGACTTGAAGTCACAAACGCGCCTGCGGCCGGCACCCGGGTATTGTCGTCCTGGGCGAGCACCACGTCATTGGCCACCAGCTGGATGATGTAGCCGTCGTAGGGGTCCGCGAGGTTGCGGCCGACCTTGACCTTGAGTTCGTAGGCAGTGTTCGCCTGGAACTGGCCGAGCGCTCCTTGCAGTTCCTGGGTGAATCCCGAAAAGGCGGCGGACTGGTAAACATCGCCGACATTCTGGCCTTCCTCGACGCCGTTCGCATAAAACCCCGCGTCGGGGTTCCAGACATAGACCAAGCCATTTGCGTAAGACGACCAGCCGGAGAACTGGTCAATCGAGGCCCCATCGGCGAGCACCGGGCTTTCGAATCCAGGGTTGGC
>CBFGOB010000373.1:0-2986 GCA_965650215.1 uncultured bacterium
CTCAAAGGAATTGGCCATCAACCCGGCCTGGGCATCGGCCCAGAAATCCCCCATCTCCGGCTGGCGCAGGATCGCCTCGAAATACGGCCCCGCCAATTCCTTCTTCCCGAGCCTGCGCGCCGACATCCCCGCATGCAGAAGCGCTTCGGCCCGGACCTCCGACGCATAATCCTTCTCCGAAACCTCCACGAAACGGTCGTAGGCGTCCTGCGTCTTGCCAAGCTTGAGGGTCAGGTGGGCGATCGCGAGCTCCGCCTGCGGCGTGAAGGCGGGGTCCGCCTGTTGGCCAAGAACCTTCTGAAATGCCTGCAATGCCTGGTGGTCCCGGCCCAACAAGCGATAACAGTTGCCGGCAAAATAGGTGCCGCGCGACTTCTCGCCCTCCTTTTCCACGTTGTCGGCATAGCGCTCGAACAAAGGAGCCGCCATCGCATACTCGCCGCGGTTGTAATGCTCCGCCGCCAGCGTGTAAGCCGCCGCCGCCACCCATGGACCCTTCGGATAGCGGTTCAGCAGGGTGCTGAAGCAATGCTTGCCCTCATTGACCTGACCGGACTGGAAATGGCTGTTGCCGAGATACCACCAGGCCTTTTCCGCATTCGGATGGTTCGGGTATTCCGCCAGATAGCTGCCAAGCACCCTCACCGCCTGCAGGAACATTTCCTGGCGCTGCACGATGTCCTTGGCCGCCATCGCCGAGTCATGGAGGTTCTTGCCACGGTCGAAAAAATCGTTCGCGGGATTGATGGCGAGCGCAGGATCCTGGCCGACCGGCACGGCGGCCGGCACCTGGGCCAGAGCCGGCCCCGCAAGAAACCACAGGAATGCAAGGATGCGTTTCAAAATGTGTGGATCACGATTCCGGTTTCGGCCGCTGGGTTGCAAATGAAATGTTCCAGATTCCGGACTTTTGGCAGGTGTCGATCACCTCGACGATCCGCTGGTAGGCCACCTCGCCATCCCCGCGGATCCTCACCGGCTGGTTTTCGAACTGCTGGGCGATCGCCTTGAGCTTCTGGTGGAGCTGCACCAGGTCGACCTCGACCCCTTCAACCTTGATGACCCCGTCCTTGAGCACGTTGATGATGATCTCCCCTTTCGGCCGGTTCAGCTCACTTCCTTCTTCGGCCGTCGGAACCGACACATTGAGCTCCGTCTCCGACCGGCTGAACTGCCAGGTCACGATGAAGAAAATCAAAAGCAGGAACACGATGTCGATCATCGGCGCAAGCTGCATGCCCGCGGCTTCGGGCTGTCGACTGGTAAACTTCATGATCGGCGCCTTGAAATGTTAGATACCCTGGATGTCCTGACGCTCGCCCCGCATCAGCGGCGATCCCTGGATTTCATCCGCAGCATGCCATTGGGTCTGGGAGACCTGACGTTCGACCTGGGAATGCAACAACGCCATCAGATGCGTCGCCGCCGCCTCGAGTTCGGCAATGTATTTCTGGACCCTGCCACGGAACAACGAGTAAAACACCAGGGCGGGAATACCGATCATCAGGCCCGCCGCCGTGGTGATCAATGCCTCGGAAACCCCCTCGGCCAATTGCATCTGCCGGACTCCGGTGACGTCGCCCGAAGAGATCTCGAGGAAGGACTTGATCATCCCCCACACGGTGCCGAGCAAACCGACCATCGGCGCGATCGAACCGATGTCCGCCAGATAGGTGATTCTCGAACTGAGCAGGCCGGCCTGCCGGGAACCCTCGGCCTCGGCGACCTCCCGGACGCCGCTGAACGAGGCCATCGGATATTTGGTCAGGAAATCGAGGGTCTTCTGTGACACGCGCGCCATGCACTCGTTCTGTTGATGGCAGTAGGCGATCAGGCCCAGATAGTCGCGTTTGCGGATCATCGCCTCCGCCGCATTCATGAAGCGGTCGCTGACCACGGCATTGCGGCGGATCGTCAGGAAATAGATCAGGATGAGCACGACCGCGACCACCGAGATGATGGCGAGCGGGTACATCATCGGGCCACCCTTGTCGAAGACCTCCATGAAGCTGAACTGCCGCGAGACCACCTCCACGGGCTCCTCACGGGCGGATGCGAGGGGGGCCAGTAGGCAGAGGCCGGCGAGTGAGAGGGTGTGGCAGTTCATGAACGTGCGGAATATGGATGAGGATCCGGGCCAAGGCAAGCACGGCCCCGCGCCCGGGCAGGCCGGAATCCACCCGGCAGAAGCCGCCGGACCGCCCTTATCCCGAAAAAAACACCGCAGCCCCATCGGAGCTGCGGTGTCGGGACAAAATTCAAATCAGGCCCGGCCGGATCATTGGCCGTAAACTTCCACTTCGATGTAGTGGTTCATCTCGTTGGACGTGTTGCCATTGCTGTAAAGGCGGACATAGCGGCCCTTGCTGCCCTTGCCGTCGACGAGCATGCCGTAGCGGGTTTCGACATAAGGGTTGTTGGCCCCTTTGCCCATGCCGGCGGAATTGTCGTAGTCGTTGTTGAAGAGGGTGGTCACCCCATTCTTGAACTCGGCATCATTCGAAACCTGGACGATCACGTCGTGATAGGCGCGCTTCTGCGAGTGGAAATGCCACAGCCAGATGGCCGAGACGGTGGATTCCTTCTCCAGATCGATCTGGACCCACTGGAGGCCGTCGAGCAGCTCCACGAAGTAACCTTCGCCGGCATCCTTGTCGCCATCGGTGATGAGCGACACATCGCCGATGATCGGCGCGTCGTCGCTGCTGGTCACGGGCTTGCCCTTGGACAGCAGCACCGTGCCTTCGGGCACGAGGAATTCGGGCGCGCGCTTCGGCTCGGCATCCAGGTTCGGCACCTCGATCGGCTTGGGAGTCCCCTCGATCAGCTCGGGGGGGATTTCCGTCGTCAATGGCACCCCACCCACGGTGCCGCCGGAGGCAGCAGGTTGGTCGGCGGCGTCGGTGGCGGCTTTCTTTTCACCACAACTCGGCAGAGCGAGGGCGGAAAGGGCACAAAGGGCGGGAATCAGCAGTTTGTGTTTCAT
>CBFGOB010000374.1:0-2970 GCA_965650215.1 uncultured bacterium
CAAGGCCGAGAGCAAGTATGACACCCGCAGTCTTGAGGCTTCGTATCTCGCGGCAGGGCAGGCGCGGCAGCTTGAGGAATTGGCCACGGCCCTTCGGCACTTCGAGTCCTTCCGTCCGCCGGTCTTCGGGCCGGCTGAGGCGATTGCTGCGGGTGCACTGGTCGAGTTGCGGACTCCGGGTGGTCCGGCGTGGTTTTTTCTGGCACCCGCCGGCGGCGGTCTGGAAGTCAGCATGGGTGGGGAAACCATCACCCTGCTGAGTCCGGAGAGCCCCTTGTACCAGAACCTGCTCGGTTGCCGGGTCGGCGATGTGCTCGACCGCCCGGTCGCGACGGTCATGGCGTTGCGTTGATGCTTGTGATTCCGGCTCGCCCGGGCATCCTTCCGGGCGTGAATGGGAAATCGTCCGCCGGTCCAAGCCGCGAGCAAACGCTCTCGGTGACCCAGTTGCTGCGCAAGATGAAGCTGCTGCTCGAACTCGAGATCGGCGAGGTGTGGATCGAGGGCGAGGTTTCGAACCTGCGCAAGCAGTCGAGCGGCCATTGGTATTTCAGCCTCAAGGATGAGGGGGCGCAGGTTTCCTGTGCGATGTTCAGCGCGCAACGCCGCGAGGGAGCCGAAGTGCTGGCCGATGGTGCGAAAGTGAGGGTGTTTGCGGAGGCGAGCGTCTATGAGGCCCGCGGCCAGCTGCAAGTGATCGTGCAGCGTGCGCTGCCAGCCGGCGTGGGGGATCTGCAGGCCCGCTTCGAGGCGCTCAAGCGCAAGTTGCAGGCCGAGGGCTTGTTCGACCCGGCACGCAAGCGGGCGATTCCGAAGCATCCGAAGACCGTGGGGTTGATCACATCCGGCAGCGGCGCGGCCTTGCAGGACATGCTCAAGGTGCTGGCACGTCGGGCGCCATGGGTACAGCCGGTGTTGATGCCGGTGCGGGTGCAGGGCAAGGGTGCCGAGTTTGAAATTGCGTCGGCGATCGACCGCATGGGACGTGCCGCGGAATTTGGCGATCCGGTTTGCGATGTCCTGATCGTCGGCCGCGGCGGTGGTTCGATCGAGGACTTGTGGAATTTCAGCGAGGAGGTCGTTGCGCGCGCGATCGCCGCCTGCCCGATCCCGATCATTTCCGCGGTCGGTCACGAGACGGATTTCACGATTGCGGATTTTGTGGCCGACCTGCGGGCACCGACGCCGAGTGCGGCGGCCGAGATGGCGGTGGCGGATGGGGAAGAACTCACCGCGAGGGTGCTGCAACTGCGGACGCGCATGACGCGTTTGGCTTACCAGCGGATCGAGCGCGGTGAACTCGCCTTGCAGGCGCTGCGGCGTTCGGGCTTGCGGCGTGGTGGGGAACGCTTGTTGCGCGAGCCGATGATGCGCCTCGACAGCATCCGGAGCCGCCTGATGCAGGCGCTGAGGACGGCTTTGGATGAGCGGCAGGTGAAGCTCCAGCATCTGGGTCTCGCGCATCGCGCCCATCATCCCGCGAGGGTGCTCGAACGGCGGGCGGATGCGCTCGATCAATTGCAGCGGCGGATCGAGCGGGCGGGTGACGAGGCCTTGCAGCAGCATCGCAAGCGTCTTCAAGGGCTGCGTGACCTGCTGCGTGCGCTGGGTCCCGAGTCGGCGTTCCAACGCGGGTTCTCGATTACCCTGGATGCAAGCGGCAAGGTCGTCCGCTCGGCCAGCGCGCTGAAGTCGGGCGATCTGTTGTACACCAAGCTGGCGGATGGTGAGGTGAGCAGCACCGTGCGCTGAGATTGGGGAGGTAGCGTTGCGTCAAGGCAATCGAGATCGGCCGGAGCGCATGGGCATGATGCGATGCGGCTGCAAGCCGCCATTTCTCAGGCACATGGAAGTCATGCCATTCCATCGGCAGCGTTCGGGCCGCTTGCTTCTGAAAAAGGCCTTACCGCCCCTGTACATCCACCAGCAGCAGGCAGACGTCATCGTCGAAGTGCTCGCCGTGTGAATGGTCCAGCACGGAGTCGAGGATGTGGTCGAGCGTGTCCTCGGTGTTGCGGTCGATCTGCTGGCGGATGATTTCCATCAGGCGTTTTTCAAAGTAAGGTTCCCCGGCGGCATTCTCCGCCTCGAGGACGCCGTCGGTGAAGAGGATGAGCCGCCGGATGCCGTCGATGCCGAGTGTTTGCGCCGGGTAATCCGCATTGCTGAAGAGGCCGAGGGCGGGGCCTTTTTCGCAGCGTTCGGAGGCGATCTGCCGGACATCCTCATGGTCGACGATGATCGGCCCGGGGTGGCCGGCGTTGGCGCAGGTGAGGGTGCGCTTGCCGAGGTCGATGACGGCATAGAAGGCGGTGGCGAACATCGTGGTGCCGGCGCGTTCGAGGATGGCGGCAAGGCCCTCGTTGAGCCCGCCGAGAAATGCGGCGGGATCGGCGGCCTGCGAGCGTTGTTTTTCGAGCAGTCCGCGGAGCATGGCGACAATCAATGCGGCGCGGACCCCGTGTCCCATGACGTCGCAGATCAGGATGCCGACCTGTTGGTCGGAGACATGGATCACCTCGAAAAAGTCGCCGGCGAGACCCGAGATCGGGATGTAGCGCGAGCCGAAGCGGATTTTCAAATCCGCATTTTCCAGCGTCGGCAGGTTGCCGGTGCTCAGGGCCTGTTGGATTTCGCGGGCGAGGTGGAGTTCCTCCTCATAGGCCTCGTTTTTCGCCTGCAGCTGGCTGGCAAGACGGGTGGCCTCGCGTTGGGCGAGCACCAGCTTCGTCACATCGCTCGAAACCCCGAAGGTGCCCTTGGTGCGGCCGCTACGGTCGCGCCACGGGAATTTGGAAGTCACCACCCAGGTCTCCTCGCCTTCGCGCCAGGTCTCGTGCTCGAGCTGACCGGTGATGGGCGTGCCGGTTTCGATGATCCGGCGCTCGTCTTCGGCGGCGGGTTTCCAATGGTCTTCATCAAAGAAGTCCCGGTCGTGCCTGCCGATCAAGGCTTCGCTCGTATCGAGCC
>CBFGOB010000375.1:0-2961 GCA_965650215.1 uncultured bacterium
ACTCCCTGTCTTGTCCGTACTGTTCTGTTGCTGCACCCTGGAAGCCGCTACCGCGGCACTGGTGGAACGTGTCGTCGAGTATCGCGATGGCGACCGTGTGTTCGAGGGTTTTCATGTCTATGATGACGCGGTGACCGGCAAGCGGCCGGGAGTGCTGGTGGTGCATCAATGGACGGGTTTGAGTGATGAGGAAAAACGTCGTTCACGGATGCTGGCGGAGCTGGGGTACAACGTGTTCGCCGCCGACATTTATGGCAAAGGGATCCGTCCGCCGGCACCCCAGGCATCGGCCGAGGAGGCGGGCAAGTACAAGAAAGACCGCCCGCTTTACCGCAGCCGCCTGCAGTTGGGTCTGGATGTGTTGATCAAGGACGAGCGCACCGATGCGGGCAAGGTGGCGGCGATCGGTTATTGTTTCGGTGGCATGGGGGTGCTCGAGTTCGTGCGCATGCAGTCGGGGTTGCGGGGGGTGGTGTCCTTCCACGGCAGTCTGGATGCGGCCGAGGGCTTGTCGGCCAAGCCCTCGAAGACCGCGATGCCCAAGGTGCTTGTCCTGCATGGTGCGGTGGATCCGTATGCGCCGATGAAGGATGTGATCGCCTTGCAGGATGAACTTGGGGCGGCGGGTGTCGATTTCCAGACCGTGCTCTATGGCGGCGTGGTCCACAGCTTCACCCATCCGGGAGCGGGGAATGATCCCACGAAAGGCGCGGCCTATGATGCCAAGGCCGACCGGCGTTCCTGGGAGGCGATGAAGTCCTTCCTGGAGGAAGTTTTCAGCCACTGACGCCCGATTGCGCTTTGCCTGCGGGCGGTGGAGTCCTACAGGATGCGCGCCGATGGCGAAATGCGAACATTGCGGGACCGAGTTTTCGGCGGCCAAAGCCGAGGAGCGATTTTGCTGCAAGGGCTGCGAGTATGTCGCCGAGCTCATCTCCGAACAGGGCTTCGAGCAGTTTTACGATCTCAAGCAGGGACTGGCCCTGGCGCCGGTGCGCAGCAGGCCCTTTGAGGATCACGATTTCTCCTGGCTGCCCGCGCGGCAGGCGCAGGCGGAGGAGCAGGCCGTCAAGGACGGTGGAGTGGCACGCATCGATCTCGGGCTGGAGGGGATTTCCTGTGTCGGCTGCGTGTGGCTGATTGAAAAGCTGTTTGCGCGCCACGACGGGAGCGTGCGTGCGGTCGCCCATCCGGCTCAGGGCAGTTTGCATTTGGAGTGGCTGGTGGGTCGCTGCGATCTCGAGGGTTTCCTGCGCGAGTTGTGCCAGTTCGGATACGTCGCCGCGCCGGTGGCGGCGGAAACCGGCGATCACGAGCGCCGACGGCTCGCGGCACGCCTCGGTTTGTGCGGGGCTTTCGCGCTCAACACGATGGGCTTTTCGCTGCCGACCTATCTCGGCATGCCCGACGACTTCGAGTTCGCCGGCCTGTTCCGGATGATTGCCTTTCTATCCGCGACGCTGTCGATGCTGGTCGGCGGCGGTTATTTCATCGACCGGGCCTGGCGTGCGGTGCGGGCCCAAAGCCTGCACATTGACCTGCCGATCGCGCTGGGGCTGATCGCAGCCTATGCGGGATCGATCGTCGGTTGGTCGCTCGGCAGCGAGCGGTTGGTGTATTTCGATTTCGTGTCGATCTTCGTCTTCCTGATGCTGGCCGGCCGCTACCTGCAGAATTCGGCGGTGGACAAGAACCGTCGGCGCCTGATGCGCCAGCAGCCGGTGCCGCAGTCGCTGGTCGCCGAGGATGGCCATGGGGTCGACCGGCGCGAAATCCGCCCGGGCTTGAAATACCGTCTCGGCCCCGGCCAGGCCCTGCCGGTGAGCAGCGTGATGGTCGAAGGGGAGGCGGACTTTTCCTTTGAGTGGATCCATGGTGAAGCCGATCCGGTGCGCTGCGAAGCGGGCATGCGATTGCCCGGGGGGGCGATTCTGCTCAGCCGCACCGAGTTGTTGCTGGAGGCCAGCGAGTCCTGGGAGCAGTCCTTGCTGGCCAAGCTGACCGCCAACGATTGGGGAGACCGCTCCACGCCCGGCCTCGAGCGTTTGCTCAAATGGTATCTGATGGTGGTCATCCTGATCGGCTTGTCGGCGATGGCTTATTGGTCCGGGCAGGGCGAGTGGCTGCTGGGCTTGCAGGCGATGATTTCGGTGTTTGTGGTGTCCTGCCCTTGTGCCCTTGGTGTGGCGATTCCGCTCGCGGACGACATGGCGGCTTCCGCCGTCGAGCGTCTTGGGGTCTTTGTGAGGACCGCGACCCTGTGGTCGCGTCTGCGCCAGGTGCGGCGGGTGATTTTCGACAAGACCGGAACCCTGACCCTCGAGCGGCCGGTCTTGGAAGATAGTGCGGCCCTCGAATCCCTCAGTGATGAGGAAGCGCTCGCCCTCGCCCGCCTGACCCACGGTTCCCTGCACCCGGTGTCCAGAGCCCTGCTCGAGGCGCTCGGGTCGAGGGGGCAAAAACTGCTCAGGGATCAAGGCCCGATCGAAACCCGCGAGTTTCCCGGCATGGGAGTCGAAGGTGGAGGCTGGTCGCTGGGAAGGGCGGGGTGGCTTGCGGAGCCGGCAAACGCTTCACCTCCGCCGCGCGAGGGACTCACCGAATTGCGGCAAAGCGGAAATTTAAAACGAACGTTTGCTTTTTCTGAATCGATTCGGCCTGGGGCGCATGGGGTTTTGGATCGGTTGCGTCGCAACGGGATTTCGTTGGCGATTTTGTCGGGGGATCATCCGCAGAAAGTGGGCAGGATGGCGGAGGCCTTGGGGATTCCTGCCGAGGCGGCCTTGGGGGGCCTGAGTCCGGTTGAAAAGGCGGAGCGGGTGAGGGGCATGGACCGTCAGGACAGCCTGTATTTGGGCGATGGGGCGAATGATTCCCTGGCCTTTGATGTCGCTTGGGTGACCGGGACGCCGGTGGTGGACCGCAGTTTGCTGGAGTCCAAGGCGGATTTCTTCACCTTGG
>CBFGOB010000376.1:0-2958 GCA_965650215.1 uncultured bacterium
GCGCCAGCAGCACGTTCCATTCCTCCGTGCTGAGTTCGGCCGTGGCGGTGGTCATCATCACGGCGGGCTCGTCCGACTGGTCGCCGGGCTCGAGGGTCTTGCGGCGGGTGTGGCCGACGCCGAGGGCAAAGACGCCGTTGGCGGGCATGAGGAGGTATTCGGTGGCACCGGTGAGGCGCATCAGAACCTTGGCATGGTGGTCGAGCGATTCGCCGACCGGAACCTTGAGCGTGGTCCAGAGGCGGTAGCCGGAGCCGGAGACCTCGCCGTCGGTCGAACGGATCACGACGTGACCGGAGAAGGGGTCTTCCCTGGCCATGAAGTCGAAGGCATCGTTGAGTTTTTCCTCGGGCACCTTCCAGGCGACGAGCGCGCCGTGGGCGAGTTTGGTGGAAAGCAGGGTCTGGCGGACGCGGCGGATGATCCCCGCTTCCTGCATCGCCCGGATGCGTCCGATGACGGTATCGAGCGGGACACCGGATTGTTCGGCGATCAGATGGAAGGGTTGGCGCTGGAAGCCGGCGATCAGGTCCTCCGAGATCGCGAGGATGCGGGCGTTGATCGGATCGGTGTGTTCGACAGGAATGGACATGGAGGTAAATGCTGAAAGCTGAAAATTGAAATTGGGAAGAGGAAGAGGGTTTTTAACCACGAATTTCACGAATGTACACGAATGGAGGCGGAGCCGCTTGTCCTCTCATGGTTTCATTCGCGTGTATTTGTGTCATTCGTGGTGCAAATTCTTTAACATTCTGGATGGTGAAGCGGGATGCGGATCAGCCGTTGTTGGCGAGGAGGCGTCGGAGATAGGCGAGGGCGGACTCGCGATCAAGGATTCTTCCTTCGAGCTGCTCGGTTTGGATGGTTTCAAGGAGTTCCTTGAAGCGCGGCCCCGGCTGGAGTCCGAGGCGGATGAGGTCTCGTCCGCTGACGAGGGGTTCGGGGATCAGCGGTTCGTTGGCGAACTCCTCGGCCTTGGCGAGGAGGAATTCGTAGTTGTCGGTGAAGCCGTTGGAGGACCCGCAATCGACCCGGTGGAGCTCCAATTCCTGATCGAACCCGGGTGCCGCCATGAAGCGCTTGAGCTTGGCGGTTCGCATTTGTTGGACATGCATGAACTGCATGTGGCGCGAGACCATGTGGACAACGCTTTCAATGCTGTGGTTCGGATAGCGCAGGCGACGCAGGATGGCATCGGCCATGCCGGCACCGACCGTGTCGTGACCATTGAAGCGGATGCGGCCGCTGCCGGCCTCGATCGTGCGGCAGGCCGGCTTGGCGATGTCGTGGAGGAGCACGGCGAGGCAGAGTTCCAGCGATGGGTCTTCGCCGAGCATGTCGAGCATGATCATCGTGTGGGTGAAGACATCGCCCTCCGGATGCCATTCCGGCGGTTGCTCGCAGCCGATCGTGGCCACGAGCTCGGGCACGATGGCGGCGATGAGGCCGGTTTCGACGAGTTGCTCGATGCCCTGGCGCCGCCGGGGCGAGCAGAGGATTTTGGAAAACTCGTCGCGGATCCGTTCCGGTGAGATCTTGCCCAGCCAATCCGCGTGGTCCTTGATCGCCTGATGCGTTCCGGCTTCGAGGGTGAATCCGAACCGTGTGGTGAAGCGCACGGCGCGCAAGAGTCGCAGGGCATCCTCGCGGAAGCGCTGCGAGGGATCACCGATGGCGCGGATGATGCCGGCCTTGAGGTCGGCGATGCCGCCGACGTGGTCGATGATTTCGCCGGATTCCGGGTCCTCGAACAGGCCGTTGATGGTGAAGTCTCGGCGATGGGCGTCTTCCTCGGCGTTTGAGAATTCGACCGATTCGGGCCGGCGTGCGTCCTTGTAGCTGCCGTCGGTGCGGAAGGTGGCGATTTCGATGTGGTGGCCCCCGTGGTGGGCGATCACCACGCCGAAGTGGGCGCCGACCTCGTTGGCGCGCGGGAAGAGCCGGATGACGGCATCCGGGCGGGCCGAAGTGGCGATGTCGTAGTCCTTCGGTTCGAGTTGGCAGAGCCGGTCGCGCACGCAGCCGCCGGCAAACAGCGCCTCATGGCCGGCGGATCGGAGAATCCGGGCGAGATCGAGCGCCGCATCGTGCGCGGACATGGATGGGGCCTTGCTCACGGGATCGGGCGGGTGCCTTCGTAAATCGAGACGATGCCACCGGTCAGGGGCGTCGCTAGGGTGCGGGTGAAGCCGCAGCTTTCCAACAGGTCGCGCATGCTGTCGCCGGAGGGGAAGGCTTCGATTGAGCCGCCGAGGTATTCGTAGGTGTCGGCGTGGCCGGTAAGGCAGCCGGCAAGTCGCGGCAGGATGCGGTGGAGGTAGAAGCGGTAGAAACCGCGAAGCAGGCCTTTCGGCAGGGAGAAATCGAGAATCAGCAGGCGCCCGCCAGGCTTGAGCACGCGCAGCATTTCCCTGGCCGCTGCATGGTAGTCGGCCATGTTGCGCAGGCCGAAGGCGACGGTGACGACGTCGAAGCGCCCGTCCTCAAACGGGAGTTGGAGCGCATCGGCGACGAGCGTGTGGCTCACGCCGCGGCGCGAGGCATGCTCGAGCATCTCCGCGCAGAAGTCCGAGGCGATCACCTCGGCGTCCGAGCATTGGTTTTGGATTTCGAGGGCGAGGTCGCCGGTGCCCGAGGCGACGTCGAGGATTGACTGGGGGTTCCATGCGCGAATGCGGCGCGTCACCACCTTGCGCCACCAGATGTCCATGCCGCAGCTCAGCACGTGGTTGGTGAGCACGTAGCGGTTGGCGATGCGTGAAAAGGCATCGCGGACATAGTGGGCGTCGGGCATGTGGGGAGTTTGGTGCGGATGCCCGCGGAATCAAGAGGCAAGGGTCGTCAGCCCGGGCTTTGCGCGCCTACTTCCTCTGCTTCGCGCCTTTTCGGGCCTTGGGCACGGCCGGATAGAGGGTTTTCGGGTTCTGCACCTTGCCGGCAGGCCTGCGGGCGCGCGGT
>CBFGOB010000377.1:0-2955 GCA_965650215.1 uncultured bacterium
GTTTTGGGGGGGTGTGGTTGCACTTCCCCCCCCCCCGGCACAGCACCTCGAAAACGCCGAAGTCCGCTTGTCCTATGCCGAGTTCAAAACCTTGCTGCAACAGGCAAATCCGCCCGCACTCCAATCCGTGCCGAAGGCCCTGCCCAAGCCGACTCTGGTCGCGGCGCGGCTCAACTTCGAAATGGATGGGCCGCAACCGGTCCTCCTCGGCGAATTCCGGGTCACCAGCTTCAGCGACGAGATCGCCAGCACTCCGCTGATCCGCGGCGGCGTCACCGTCGAACACCAGGAACCGGCGACCGCCACGGTGATCATGGAACAACAAGCGATCAGCCTGATCACCCGCGAGGCCGGTTCCCATGCCCTCAAACTGCGCCTGCTTCCCCAAAAAAACGGCCAGGACTGCCAGTTCGACATTCCGCCCTGCCCGTCCGCGATCCTTGAAATCGGCACCCTGCCCAAAGACCACTCGGTGGTGCTGCTGAGCGGCACTCAGGAAATCCCGCTCAAGCCCGGCCAATCCTTTCCGCTCGCCAGCGGGCAGGGACCCACGACCCTGCGCGTGCTCGACAGCCGCCAAACTGCCGCGGCCACCCGCCCTCCGGAACCATCGGAGTGGACCTGGCAACACCAGGCCTTCGTCGACACCCACGATGGCGAACTGGCCTATGAAATCCTGACCCAAGCCACGGCCACCGGCGGCTCCGGTGTGGAGGCAATGCTGCCGATGCCCGCCGACGCCCGCGGCATCCGCATCAGCGGCGAGGACCTGGTTTCCTTCGAAGCGCAGCGCGGCGACCAACGCTCGCTTGCGGTCGCCCTGACCTGGCAAACCCGCGGCCTCCTCGACCGCCAGCTGCGTGTCAGCTACCGCATGCCGCTGCGCCCGCTCGACGACACCTGGCAGCTCCAGTCCCCCGGCAACGGACCGACCAAGACCCGCTTCCTCATCCCCGAGAACCCCCAGCTCAAACTTGATGCCGAGGGGCTGAGCATCAGCTCCCGCCCCGAAGGTCTGCCCAAACCGTTCACGGAGTCGCTGCGCGGCAGGAACTACCGCTCGCTTGAAGCCGGCACCACCGCCGAACTCCGGATCACCCGCATGCCGGTCGCCGCCACCGCAGAAGGCGTGATCAAGCAGGCAAGCTGGAACATCGATCTCGAAACCGACGGCGCGATGCTCGTCGCCGGCAGCATGCTGGTCGAACACCGCACCCCGCTCGAATTCGCCTTCGACACGCCACCCAACATGAAACTGCTCAAGTGCGAGCTCAATGGAAGACCCGTCGCCCCGGTCGACTCCGGAAATGGCAAGCTCATGGTCAGCCTGCCCCCGGATTCCGGCACTTCGAAAGTCACCTGCTCGTTCACCGGCCGCAACCCGGAGCTCGATCCGGTCGAAGGCACACTCCAACTCGCGCTGCCGCTCACCCCGCTCTTCATCCACTCGCTCGAATGGACGCTCAACCTGCCCGGCAGCTATCAGGCGGAAACCCACGGCAACCTCAAGCGGATCTCCAACCACCAAAACCCGTCCACCATCAAGCTCCACAAGAACTTCTGCCGCGAAGAACGCCCGGAAGTCCAGGTCTTCTACAAACGCTCCGACCTCAACCCCTGATCCCCATCCCCAGCCCACACCCTCATGAAAATCACCCATCTCATCACCTCGCTCGCGATCGTCGCCTGCACCGCCGTCTGCTGGTTCATCCTCGGCACCGCCATGTCCTTCCGCACCAGCGTATCGAGTTCCGACATGCGTCAGGAAGTCTCCGACGTCTGGGGACCCGAAATCGAACAAATCCACCCGAAAGCCTGGTTTGAAACCCCGAACGCCCGCAACGGCAGGGCCGAAATCCTCCCCTCGAAATCCGACGTCGTCGTCAAGCTGGCCTCCGACCCGAAAAAGCGCGGTTTGATCTGGCACCGGACCTATGACGTCGATTTCAAGGCCGGCTACGTCTTTACCAATCCGACGAAAATCCCGCAGACGATCTACATCGAATTCCCCCTGCCGGACCATGCATCGGGCCTGAACGGATTCACCCTGACCCTCGACAAGGAGTCCGGCGCGAAGCAATCGGTTCCGGGATCCTCGGGTAAAATCCTCAAGACCATCCTGCTGCCCGCCTCGGAATCGGTGACCCTGCAGACGAGCTATCAGACCCGCGGCACCAACACCTGGAAATACACCTTCACCGACAACCGCCGCATCTCGGGATTCAATCTCGAAATGCAAACCGACTTCCATGAAATCAATTACCCCAACGGCACCGGCTCGCCGAGTGGCAGGGAGGAAACCGCCAACGGCTACGTGTCCGTCTGGAAGTATCCCGACATCCTCTCCGCCCCATCGATCGGCATGGACATGCCGAAACAACTCAACGCCGGCCCGGTCGCCGCACGCATCGCGTTCTTCGCCCCGGTCTCGCTGCTGTTCTTTGTGACGATCCTCCTGCTGATGGGCGGGCTGAAACAAATCTCGATCCACCCGATGCACGTTTTCTTCGTCTCGGCCGGCTTCTTCGCCTTCCACCTGCTCTTCGCCTACCTTGTCGACCTGATTGACATCCACCTCGCGTTCGGCATCGCCACGCTCGCGTCGGTGACCCTCGTCTGCGGCTATCTCAAGGCCGTCGGCGGCATCGAATTGTTCAAGGTCGCCTTGCCGGCACAGGCGATCTATCTGGTGGTCTTCAGCGCCTCGTTCTTCATCGACGGTCTCACCGGCATCACCCTCACCGTGCTTGGCGTGATCACGCTCGCACTGCTGATGTTCCTCACCGCCAAAACCGACTGGAGGACCTTCTTCACCCGGAAAGCGCCGGCATCGAAATCACCGGCACCGCTGCCACCGGCAATCCCCAGCCAAGCCAGCGCCTGACTCAAGTTCCCGGATCTCCAGCCAATGGAACGTGAGCTTAGGCTCGCCCCAAAGGTCAGGAGTCTTCTGCA
>CBFGOB010000378.1:0-2930 GCA_965650215.1 uncultured bacterium
GTAGAATGCGAAGCCACACCGGTTGGTCTCGTGCATACGAGACAAACCAGAGGGAATTGTAACGACCTCCTGTCGAATGCGAAGCCACACCGGCTGGTCTCGTGCATACGAGACAAACCAGAGGGAGTTGTAACGACCTCCTGTAGAATGCGAAGCCACACCGGTTGGTCTTGCGCAGCAAGCCAATCATAGACCGACGCTACAATTCAGAACGGGATGTCGTCGTCCTGGTAGTCTTCGTCGGGTGCGGCGGATCCGCCGGAGGAGCCGGAGCTTTGGGGTTGCGGCGGAGGGTTTCCACCGCTGCCGCCCTTGCCGTCAGGCAGGAACTGGAGGTTTTCGCCGATCACCTTGAGCTTGCTGCGCTTCTTGCCGGTTTCCTTGTCTTCCCAGGTGTCCATCTGGAGGCGGCCTTCAATGTAGGCACCCCGGCCCTTGCTGAGGTATTGCTGGGCCAATTCGGCCTGACGCCCCCAGAGGGTGACATCAATGAAGGTGGTCTCTTCCTGTCGTTGGCCTTGGTCGTTGCTCCAGACGCGATTGACGGCGAGCCCGATGTCCGTCACCGCCGTACCTTTGGGGGTGTAGCGAAGTTCGGGATCCCGGGTCAGGTTTCCGATCAGCATGACTTTGTTGAGATTGGCCATAGCGTTGACGAGAATGGGGAATGGAGGGTGTGGCGGCAAGTCTTAAAACTGTTCTTTCGAACAATTCAAGGATCAGGCGCGTTGGTAGTGCTGAAGGTGCACGTGATCGTTGAGGCGCAGGCGGGCCTGGATCTTGCTGATCGCTTCGGGGCTGCTGGTGAAGTGGTATTCGACGTAGTGGCCGGCTTCGAGGTGCTGGGCGTTGTAGGCGAACTGGCGGCGGCCGAGTTGGTTGATTTGCTCGAGTTTCGCGCCTTCGGCTTCGATTTCCTTCGAAACGGTGGTGACCAGATCGTCGATGCTGCCATCGAGGGATTTGGTGTTAAGAACAATCAGACCTTGGTATTTGCGGCTCATCTTGAGGGCGTGCTGGTGGTTGGATTCGGGTGTGGTAATGGTTCGCCGCAGCGGCGATTCCTTGAGTTTGCGCAAGCTGCACAGCATCGACGGCGCTGGCAAGCGTGTTTTCGACGATGGCTTGTTCTTCCGGGCGGAATTTCCCGAGGACGTGGCCGACCATCTGCTCGGGTTGCTGATTGCCGATGCCGACCTTGAGCCGGGCGAATTCCTGGGTGCCGAGATGCTGGATGATGGATTTGATGCCGTTGTGTCCTCCGGCCGAGCCTTTTTCGCGGAAGCGGAGGGTGCCGAGTTCGAGGGCGGCATCGTCGTAGACGACCAGCAGGTCCTGCGGCAGCCATTTGTAAAAGGAAAGCACCTGCTGCAGCGCCCGGCCGCTGAGGTTCATGAAGGTCTGGGGCTTGAGCAGCAGGGTGCCGTCGGGCAGTTTGCCGAGGTGCGACTGCCATTTGGGGACCGAGGTGAAGGGGATGCCTGCTCCCGAGGCGATGCGGTCCAGCACCATGAACCCGACGTTGTGGCGGGTCGCCTCATAGGTTTTCCCCGGATTGCCGAGACCGATGATGAGTTTGTAGGGCATGGGGGAGGTGGAGCCGCAGATATTGAATATTGGAGATAGGAGATTCGGCAAGAGGAGAGAGGGGAAATTGTAACGGCGGTCCATGATTGGCTTGCTGCGCAAGACCAACCGGTGTGGCTTCGCATTCGACAGGAGGTCGTTACCACTCCCTCTGGTTTGTCTCGTATGCACGAGACCAACCGGTGTGGCTTCGCATTCTACAGGAGGTCGTTACAACTCCCTCTGGTTTGTCGGATTGTAGCGGCGGTCTATGACCGTCGCTGATTCGCCGCGTCAGCGGCGCCGTCCCGCGTGCGGGACGGGGCCGGTCCCGCCGAAGTGCGACGCTCATAGAGCGACGCTACAGTTTCAGCTTTCAGCTTTTCAGTTTTCAGCATTTGCCTTAGGCTTCCCGCGATCTGATCGACGTCCGATACCAACGCGGCCTGCATTTGCCGGAACTTGACCTGTGGCTGGACCCGCACGGGCCCAAGCCGCATGCCTTCGTGTCGCATGCCCATGCCGACCACTTCGCCCGGCATGAATCGGTGATCTGCTCGGAGACCACGGCGTCCCTGCTCAAGCACCGCTACGATCTCGCACCGGAACGGATCCAGGCACTGGGCTTTCACACGCCGCTGGTCATCGGCAATTACCGCCTGCGGCTCCTGCCGGCCGGCCACATCACGGGCTCGGCGATGCTCCACGTGACCCGCAGCCGGGACAACGCCACCCTGCTCTACACCGGCGACTTCAAGACCCGCCGCAGCCGGACCGCCGAAGCGGTCAATTTCCTCAGCGCCGACACGCTGGTGATGGAAACCACCTTCGGCCTCCCGCATTACCGGTTTCCAAACGCCATGGAAGTGGAGGCGGAAGTGCTGGGCTTTGTGCACGACTGCTTCGCCGACGGCGTCACCCCGATTCTGTTAGGCTACTCGCTCGGCAAGGCGCAGGAAGCGCTCGCGCTGCTGCACGAGCACGGGATTCCCGCCCTGCTGCACCCCGCCGCCGCCAGCATGACCGAGGCCTGCCGCGCGGTCGGCCTGGATTGCCTTCCCGAGCCGGTGGTCTTCACCGGAGAGCTGCCAGAGGGGCATGTGATCATCACCCCGCCCCACGCGTTGAAGTCGAAGCTGTTCCGGTCGATTCCCGCGAAGCGCACTGCGATGCTGAGCGGCTGGGCGCTGCAACCGAACTCGAAATTCCGCTACGGGGTCGATGCGATGATCCCGTTTTCCGATCACGCCGACTACCCCGGGCTGCTCGAATGCATCCAGCGGGTGCGCCCGCGGCGGGTCTTCACCGTTCACGGCTTCAGCAAGGAATTCGCCGCCGACCTGCGGGCCCACCACCGCATCCAT
>CBFGOB010000379.1:0-2900 GCA_965650215.1 uncultured bacterium
GATCTCAAGCTGGAGACCGAAACCCTCAAGCCGACCCGCTCGAATGTGAGCGTCGAGCAGGTCGCCTTGCTGTGGATTCCGTCCTAGGCACGCCAAAAGACAAAGCCCGCGGTAATCAGCACCAGCAGCGCGAAGGTTCTGCGCAAGGCTGGTTCGGGCAGTTTTGCGGCGAAACTTCCGCCCGCGAGCACGGCCGTTACAGCGACTGCGGAGAAAACGCCGGCCTGCAGCCACGGGGTCGGAACCTCGCCAAGGTGGAAGAAGAATCCGGCGAACGAGTTGCAAGTGATGATCGCGAGTGAGGTGCCGGTGGCGCTGCGCAGCGGCAAGCGGGCGAATTTCACGAGCGCCGGCATCAGCAGGAATCCGCCGCCGACTCCCAGGAATCCAGTGAGGAGCCCGACTCCCAGCCCTGCAAGCAGGCAACGCGCGGGCCTGCATTCGGGGGCGGGCTGGATTCCCGATTTCGGAGGAAACAGCATGCGGATCGAGATGATGGTCATCAGAACCGCGAACATGAGCATCAGGGCGGTCGGTGAGAAAAGCGGCGTCAGTTTCGCTCCGCATGCGGCGCCTGCCGCCCCAGAGCCGGCAAACAGCGCCGTGGCGCGGAAGTGGACTTCGCGGAGTCGTGCGCGCTGCCATGCGCCGGCGAGCGCCGCGCTGCCAACGATGAGAAGGCTCAGGCTGACCGCTTCGCGGGGCGGGATTCCCGCGAGGTGAACGAGCACGGGCAGCGTGAGGATGCTTCCGCCCGCACCTGTGATGCCAAGCGAGAGGCCGATCGCAACCGCGCCTAACAGGGCAAGGGTGCTCATGTCTTCAGTGCGGCTGGTATCTCGCTGAAAGGCCCGTCGACAGAGACGACCCGGTGGCCGCGCGAAGCGAGGAATGCGGCTGCCATGGCAGCACGGATGCCGCTGCCACAATGGACGAACAGCGGATCCGCGGTCGGGATGTCCTCCAGTCGTTCCGCCAGCCGGGTGTAGGCGATGTGCCGGGCGCCTGTCACATGGCTTGCGGCGAATTCGTCCGCGCCGCGCACATCAAGCACCGCCACGCCTGCGTGCAGCTCGGCGGGCGCAATGCGCGGATGACTGCTTACCAGTTCGGTTTTGCCATGTGCCTCGTCGGCGGGAATCCAGGCGGCGACGTGGTCGAGGCCGATGCGGATGAGTTGTCGCACGGCTTCCGGCACCTGGGTTTCGTTTTCCACCACCAGCAGGATGTTCGATTCCGCCACGACATATGAGCCCGCCACGACAGGGAGGCGGCCTCCAGCGAGGGGGGCGAACAGCGCGCCGGTGAGATGGGCGGCAGCAAATGCCGCGCGGTCGGCGCGCAAGTCGAGGATCGCGGAGTTGCCGACCCAGGAGTCGAGTTCGTGAGCTCCGATCCGCGCGGGGCTGGGAAGTTTGCCGCCGGGCAGCAGGGCGGGCCCGAGCTTGTTTTCCCGCTTCATGCGGGAGAAATACAGCGGTGGTTCGGGCTGCCCGGAGAGGATGCTGTTCACGAATTCGTCCTCGCTGGAGTGGAGGGATTCGCGCAAGGCGGGATTGAATTTCCTTTCGTAGCCCAGGACGCTGATCGGTACCGCGCCCAGCGATTTGCCGCAGGCGCTGCCCGCACCGTGTGCGGGAAGGATCTGCAAATGATCCGGAAGGGCCGATGTCTTGCGCAGGCTTTGATAGAGGACACGGGCGCTCGGTTCCATCGCTCCGGCCTGTCCGGCAGCGCTTTCAAGCAGGTCCGGCCTTCCAACGTCGCCGACAAAGATGAAATCCCCGCTGAGCAACGCGATGGGCTCGTCAGCGCCCCCGCCGGTGTCGGTGATGAGGAAGCTCAGGTGCTCCGGGGTGTGTCCGGGCGTGAGCAGGGCCCTCAGTTCGATCTTCCCGACGCGGAAGATGTCGCCATCCTTGAGAAAGCGGGCGCGGGGGTTTCCGCGGGCCCATTCGAACTGCCAGTCCGGGCCGCCTTCTTCGGAGAGGTAGGCGATGGCAGCATGTTGCTCGACGAGTTCGCGGGCCCCGCTGAGGTAATCCGCGTGGATGTGGGTTTCGGCCACCGCGGTGATGCGCAAATCATTTTCCGTCGCCACCTGGAAGTAGCGGTCGAGGTCGCGCTCGGGGTCGACGATGATCGCCTCGCCGCTGCGCTGGCAACCGATGAGGTAGGCGTTCTGGGCGAGCGAGGAATCGGTAATTTGACGCAAGAACATGGCGGGATCGGGTTGCTTGGCTTCACAGCGAACAGGAATTGCCTTCGCACTGGATGCCCGAGCGCTGGTTCCAGGGCATTTTGGCGAGCAGCATCGCCATGCCGCACCAGTCGGTGATGCCGGCAAACATCAGGCCCGCACCGACGAAGGCGCTGATCCCGTAGAGCCCGGGATGCACCCAGGTGCCGAGGATGACACCGCTGAGCACCAGAAAGCCGGCGGCGATGCGCACCTGGCGTTCCAGCGACAGCGCTTTTTGACCGCGGATGACCGGCAGGCCGGCGGCATCCCACGCGCTCACGCCGCCTTCCAGGATATCGAGGCCCTCGCATCCGGCGGCGCGGAGTTTTTGCAGGGCTTGTTCTGCCCGCTTGCCGCTGCGGCAGATGAGTACGCAGGACTCGGCCTGGGCGGCCGCCGTTTTGACCGCTTGGGGGTCGAGTCGGTCGAGCGGCATCAGGATCGAACCGGCGAGGTGGATTTCCCCATGTTCGGCAGGGGTACGCACGTCGATCAGCGCGATGCGCTTGCCGGATTGAAGGTCGTGGTGAAGGGCGCTGGCTTGGAGGATCATCGGTTTTTCGGGTTGGAAGCTAATCAACTATATAGCCATATATTCATACTTGCAAGTCAAATCGTTTCAGGGTAGTGGATGGGGCATGAAGCTTGAGATGAGGCA
>CBFGOB010000380.1:0-2891 GCA_965650215.1 uncultured bacterium
GCCAGGCGGTGGCGGCCCTGGATGGTCCGGTCATGATCCTCGCCGGTGCCGGCACCGGCAAAACCCGCACCGTGACCTGCCGGATCGCGCACATGCTGGAAAAAAAGGTCGCCGCCGAGCAGATCCTCGCCGTGACCTTCACCAACAAGGCCGCTGCCGAAATGCGCGAACGGATCGCCGGCATGGTCTCGAAAAAGGCCGCGGACGAGATGACCGTCTGCACTTTCCACTCACTCTGCGTCCGCATCCTCCGCGGCGGCATCGACAAGCTGGGATACAAGAAAAACTTTTCGATCTGTTCCGGATCGGATCAATCCGGCCTGATGAAACGGCTGCTCGTCCGCATGGGCGGCAAGGAGGAGAAAATCAAGCCCGAACAGGTGCTCGGCGCGATCTCGAAGGCCAAGAACCAGGGTCTTGACCCCGCCGAACTCGAAGACGACTTCTTCGCCAGCCTGGCCGTCGCCTACACCAATGAACTGCGTGCCCAGAACGCGGTCGATTTCGACGATCTCCTCCTGCTCGGTGAAAAGGTCCTGCGCGAGCACGACGACGTGCGGGAACATTTCCGCGCCAAATACCGGCGGGTCACCGTCGACGAATTCCAGGACACCAACGCGCTGCAGATGAAGCTTCTTCAACAGCTTGTCGGCGAACCCTATCACGTCTGCGTCGTCGGCGACGACGACCAGTCGATCTACGGTTGGCGCGGCGCCGAAACCGCGAACATCCTCGAATTCGAGCGCTTCTTTCCGAATCCGAAGGTCATCCGCCTCGAGGAAAACTACCGCTCGACCCATGCCGTGCTGCACACCGCCAACAGCCTGATCCGCCACAATTTGGGCCGCCGTGAAAAGATCCTGCGCTCGACCCGCGCGGGCGGCCAGGATGTGCGGATTGTCGCCATGCCGGGAGATGACGAGGAGGCGGAGTTCATTGCCGAGGAAATCATGGCCGGCAAGAGTGCCGTCGGCCGCAAGTGGGAGGATTTTGCGGTGCTGTTCCGCACCAACGGCCAGAGCCGCAAACTGGAACTCGCGCTCCGCGAACGCAAGATCCCCTACCGCATGGTCGGTGCCCAGAGCTTTTACGACCGCCGCGAAGTCCGCGACGTGCTGGCCTACGCCCAGCTCCTGGCTTCGCCGGACGCCGATGTCCCCCTGCTCCGGATCCTGAATGCCCCCAACCGCGGCATCGGCCAGTCGAGCGCCGTGCTCGCGACCGACTGGAGCCGCGAACACCACGAATCGGTGTGGCAAGCCCTCTGCGATCCCGGATTCACCTCACAACTCGGTGCCAAAACCCGCGGCGCCATCGAAGCTTTTGTAGCGCTCATCGCCGGAGCCAAGAACCGCATCGAGATTGGCGGCGCCAACCCGGCCGACACCCTCAAGGATCTGCTCCACGAAATCGAATACCGCCAGTGGATCGAACGCGGATGCAAAACCGACAGCGAGCGCGAACAGCGGGCCGAGGGAATCCAGATGGTCATCGACAGCCTGCGCGACTACGCCGCCAAAGGCAAAAAACTCCAGGCCTTCATCGACGACTGCGCCCTTGCCTCGGACCGGGAGGACGACGATCTTGAGAAGAAACAGGGAGCCACCCTCATCACCTTGCATGCCTCAAAGGGGCTTGAATTCCCGATCGTCTTCCTTGTCGGACTCGAGGAGGGATTCCTGCCCCACAGCCGCAGCATCGCCGAGGGCACCAAGGACGAGGAACGCCGCTTGCTCTACGTCGGCATCACCCGCGCCCAGGATGAGCTGACCATGACCTATTGCGCCAAGCGCATCAAATACGGCCAGGAAACCGGGTGCCAGCCCAGCAGCTTCATCGGCGAACTAGACGACGCCCACGTCAATCACACCAGCTATGAGGAACTACTCGGTGCCGAGCCCAGCAGCGATGAGCTCGACAACTTCTTCGGCAACCTCAAGGGCATGCTGGGCAATCTCTAAAGCATGGTAGGGACCTTTTGCTCTCGCCTCCGCGAGACCAAGCGGTGTGCTGCGCGCGTCCATCGAATGCCGCGACAAGTGGCACCGCGGGGAAGCGGATGAACATCCATGAAACCAGACTGCCCGCCATAGCTCGAAAAGCGACGGCGGAAGCAAGAACACAGCCGCAGCCGCGATCGGCCGCCCATCTTCTTCGATCCGGCGGCAGCCACGCGCGTTCAGCCCATAGAAACCCAAGGGCTACGGATTTGATGAAAACGCTCCAGGAAAGCCACCCGGATCGCGCCCTTGGCGATCAGGCAGCTCCATCGGACATGCCAAAAAAACCCGCCACCGGACGAACCGGTGGCGGGTGGAAAGCAAAGGCTTCGCAGATCAGAATTTCTGGCTGCGGCTGTAGCCGTGGTAGTAAGTCTCGAACCCAAGCTCCGGCGGAAACTCCGAGAGTCCGTGCTCCGGATTGCGCTCAATGGTGTTCACCTTGCCACAGGAACGGTAAGGTGGCTTGAAGGTCCCACGGTTGGTCGGAATGCCGAAGGTCACCAGCTCGTAAAAACCGTAGCCCAGACGCTGGCCAGTGCGCTTGAAGCCCTCCATCACGCCCCATGAATAGCCGGCCTTGCGACCGTATTTTTCGTTCTTGCGAACGATTTGCTCCGGGATCTCCATGAAGCCAAACAGGATGTTGCCCACCGCGCGGCCCAGCTTGCGGGTCGGCGTGTATTGGGCACCCGGCGGATACTGGATATCGGCTGGGGCCACCATGGTCAGCGAAAGGAGAGCACTCGCAATGATCAGGAGTTTTTTCATGCTGGGAATAATTTAGCCGCTCCGCTCAGGGATTGGCAACGCGTTTTTTGTAAATTTCTAAGCAATCCGAAGGATCCGGTTCACTGTCCCGCTGCCTCACAGTTCAAAACTCAAGACTCG
>CBFGOB010000381.1:0-2888 GCA_965650215.1 uncultured bacterium
GCGGCGCAGGAGGAAGAGCAGGCCGAGGCAGCCCAGCAGGGCGGTGGCGGGCTCGGGGATGGCGGTGACGGTCATGGTGACGAAGTTGCCCGTGGAGTCAGCCGTGTAGTTCATGCCCTCGAGGGTGTCGTTGTAATTCAGAAGCCAGGTGATGCCTTGGTAAGTCAAGGTGCTATCGTCGCTGATCTCGTTGCCGAGGTAAGTCAGCAAGCCATCGTTCCATGTGCCGGTATAGCTGATAAGCGTCAGTTTATCGGCAAGATCCCAGCTGCCGCTCAAACCTAGTTCGGTCAGAGTGAGGAGGGCACCCGATGCGATTTTGAGGTCGCCGGTGACATAGGTCAGGTCGCCAGCGACACCAGCGGCAGCGCTCCTGTCGATCTCGTAAGCGAAGTTCGATCCGGCATCGAGGCTGAGGGTGCCGGTGCCAAGGCTTTCGATGCTGTTGCCGGTGGCGAGGGTTCCGCCGCTCTGGATGGTCACCGATCCGCCAATCGAACCGCTGCCTTGGAGGGTGCCGCCGTTGCCGATGGTGGTGGTGGTGTTGGCGAGCGAACCATTCACAGCAAGGACACCGGCGCTGACGGTGGTAGCACCGGTGTAGGTGTTGGTTTTGTCCAAGATTAAGGTACCTGCACCGAGTTTGGCGAGTCCGAGCGCCCCGCCGCCCGTGCCGGTGGAGTTGGTGATGGCGTTGCCCTGGGTGAAGCTGCCGCCGGTGGCGGTGCTGGTGTCGAGGCCGAGGGTGGCACCTGCCTGCAGGCCCTGTGAAGTGCTTGTTCCACCATAGATGTTGGTGAGGAGGGTATCGAGGCTGGCGGCGCTCAATCCATCAACATCACCGGAATCCACGTTGAGCGCGAGGGTGGCGCCGCTTTTGACATTGATCTTGGCAGCAGTCCATCGGGTGGTGTCGCCGTTGTGAAGCGAGCTTTTCTTTTGCAGGGCCAGGGTGCCGGCGTTGACGGTGAGGACAGAGGCGGCCGAAGTGCCGCTGCCGACCGGGCCGCCGAGCGTCCAGGTGCCATTGCCGTTTTTGTTGAGGGCGCTGAAGGCGAAATTCAGCCCTTGCGAGAACTCGCCATTGCCATCGCCACCCAGAGTGATGCCGCCCGTATTTGTAGTGTTAAAATTAGTAGCCGCGCTGGTGAACTTCAACAGGCCCGCTCCGGTATTGCTGATCGTATGGACGCTGCCGGCGTTGTTGAAGCGGAAGTTGATGACGCGGTCCGTGGTTTCGCCAGCTCCCGTGTAGATGATGGCGGCGCGCCTGCCTGCGCCTGTGTTGCCCAATCCAATGGTGCCATTGGCCACGGTCGTCGGCGCGCCGAGCGAACTCGATGCGGTGCCGCCTACCACGCTGTTGAAGGACGTGATGGAGATTGTCGCGTCGGTGGAGGTCGTTGGCGAGATGGTGGTCGTGCCCGTGTAGGTGTTGCTGTTTCCAAGAAACAGGGTGCCGGAGTTCTCCTTGATCAGGTTGCCGGCACCGCTGATGATGCCGCTGAGTGTCTGGTTCACATTGCTCGCGATGCTGAGGGTGCCGGAGGTGATGGAGATGTTGCCGGCATAATTGCCGCCGATTCCGCCCAACAGGGCGCCGTTGTTGCTTCCGATTTGCAGGGTTCCGCCGTCGATGGTTGTATGGCCGGTGTAGGTGTTGACGCCGAGAAGACGGAGCGTTGCCGCGCCTTGCTTGGTAAAGTTACGAGAACCACCGGTTTCGGTGATGGCGCCGATGTTTGTCGTGGCGTTGGTGCCATTGTTGATGATCGCATTTCCCGTCAAAGTGGCCCCGGTAAAACTGAGGGTGTGGTTGATGGCGGCTGCTGTGAGGGACAGCGTGTTGCTGCCGATGGACAGATTGCCGTAAGCGTGGGTCTTGTTTGATCCCGCGCCGCCGGTGCGCCTGAAATCGATCGTCGCATTGCCACCTACGATGATATCATTGCCGAAGGTATACGTTTCGGCGCTGTCATTTGCACTGAGCGTGTGGGAAGATAGTTGGGCGCCCGCATTCAGTTGGATCGTGCTGGTGCCGAAGGGGCTGGTACCGCCTGGGGTGCTCTTATTGCCTTGCAGGATACCGGCGGAAATGGTGGTCGTGCCGGAGTAGGTGTTGTTGGTGCCGGAAAGGATGAGGGTACCTGCGCCGGTTTTCTCAAGGCCGTTGGTTCCGGCGATGTCGCTTGAGATCGTGGATGTGCCAGTGGATACGTTGAGGATCGGGGCGCTGGCTCCAGAGAGTGTGAGGGTACTGCCGGTGATGGTGTAGCCCGTGGTGTTGAAGGTGAGGCCGCCTGCGGTGATTCCGGTGCCGAGTGTCACGGTGCCTGCGGTGCCCGCGAATACGGCGGTGTCGTTATTGGAGTTGTTCCACGCGACGTGGGGAGAGGCACCCGCGTCCCAGTTCAGCAGCGTGGTGTCCCAGGTACCAGTGCCGCCTGCGCTAGCGCTGTTGCCATCGGTCAGGATGTCAGCAATTCCACCGTCCCAGTAGAGGGTGGCGGCGGGAGCGGTAGCAATCGCGAGAAGCGAGCAACCGGCTAGAGCCAGGGACGTGCGAATGAATGAATTGGGTTTCATTGGAGCAGGCGGGGGTGGGTTGTGAGCTGGCGGAAAAAGTGGAAGAAGGCTGATAACGAAAATGGGTCCGGAATGCGTGTGGCATCCGGCGTGGTGAGAAAAATGCACTGACAAATTAGTCGAATTTCCGATGTTGCGAAGCAAAATGGGTCTCAGCTACTGTGTCTTGGTTGAGTACAGTTTGGGCAGAAAAGCGGCGATCGGGGTCAGGGGTCAGGGGGTAAGGGGCCGAGGGAAAAGAGTTTCCGAGTTTGGCCTCGCTACCGCTCGCCCCAAGCCAAGTGCCATTTTCTCCTCCGAAA
>CBFGOB010000382.1:0-2880 GCA_965650215.1 uncultured bacterium
GTTGCCCCCCAGCCCCGTGCGGCCCGCACCAGCTCGAGGCGGACCGGATCATGGCCACTGCCCCCCAATGGCGTTAGTATTTTAACTAACACCCCATCCCGCACTGCCTTGTCGCCCTCGCCTCGCAAGATTCTCCACGTCGACATGGATGCCTTCTATGCCTCCGTGGAACAACGCGACGACCCCAGCCTACGTGGCCGTCCGGTGGTCGTGGCGTGGCGCGGCGCCCGCTCGGTGGTATGCGCGGCCAGCTACGAGGCCCGCAAGTTCGGCGTCCGGTCGGCAATGCCAGCGGTCCGCGCGGAGAGACTGTGCCCCCATGCGGTGTTCGTACCTCCGGACTTTTCCCGCTACAAGGCCGTCTCGCGGCAAGTGCGCGACATTTTTTCCCGCCACACCGACCTCATCGAACCGCTTTCATTGGATGAGGCATATCTCGATGTCACCGCGACGAAAACCGGTCTCCCATCCGCCACCGAAACCGCTCAAGCGATTCGCGCGGCCATCCGGGAGGAAACCGACCTCACGGCATCGGCCGGCGTCGCGCCTAACAAGTTCCTGGCCAAGATCGCGTCCGACTGGAACAAGCCGGACGGGCTGTTCGTGGTTCGCCCTCAACACGCGGAAACTTTCCTGACGCCATTGCCGGTGGGGCGCCTGCCCGGCGTGGGCAAGGTGATGGAACTCAAGCTTGCGGAATTGGGCATCGCCAGCGTTGGCGACCTGCGCGCCTTGGGCGGCGACGCGTTGGAGCGCTGCTTTGGCCGATGGGGCCGTCGGCTGCACGAATTGTCTCTCGGCATCGACGACCATCCGGTCGTCACCGAACGACCTACGGTCCAGATCTCCAGCGAGGACACGTTCGAACGGGACCTGCTGCTCGATGAGTTGGAACCGCACATCGGACAACTCGCAATGAAGACGTGGGCCAGCTACCAGCGGGAATCCGGCCGAATCGCGCGCACGGTGGTGCTCAAGCTCAAGACTGCCGATTTCCGTACCCTTACCCGTAGCTTCACCCAGCCCGCCCCGCCTGCAAGTGCGGAAGACCTGGCACGGGTTGCATGTGAACTGCGGACACGTGTCGACTTGCCATTGAGAACGCGATACCGGCTTGTCGGCGTGGGATTGTCGGGCTTCATCGATTCGGACCGGTTTGAACTCCAGAGCGATTTGTTTTCACGCCGCTGAAGCGTTCCCGGGGCGAGGCAAGTCCGGGACGGCATGCGTGGCCACGTCGTAAGCCGATCGCACCTATCAGGCGAAGCCAGAACCCGGGCCCGACGTCGCGGTCAGTTGCCGGACAAGACGTGCCGTTCGCGCCGTAGGAATACCGGAAGATCCGTGGTGGGCGGAGATACATTGAGGTGGTAAAGGATCCCCGCGGCGTGGCCCCGGTGGTACGTGGCGTGGTTTACGACGTGCAGCAGGATCTCTGCTCGGGTCAGGCACCCGGTCCCGCCGCCAATGAACTCAAACTCGACGGGCTCCGCGAGTGTGCTCTCCGATAGCGTGTCAACGTAGGTCACGTACCACTCGTCCATACGGCGCTGTTCGACTGCCAGTTCGTCCATCGAAGGACAATGCTCTGGGTTGCGGGTCGTCAGGCCGTGGGGCCTCCCGAGCAGATGACACTGCCAGACATGATCCATGGCGTGGACATGGTTGAGCGTGCGTATGAGGCTGCCGAAGACAATGGGGCGAGGCGCGGTGAGCTCCGCATCTGGAAGGGTGGCAACAAACGAAAGAAACACTTCGTTCGCCCATGCCTTGTAGCGGGTCAGTAATCGGGTGTCTTTCACGGGCTTCTCCATTGGCTCCATGCAGGAAATCCAAACGCGCATTCCCCAAAAAGCAGAAGAGCGGGCTTTCGCCCGCTCCTCCACAAGTACAGCGATGAATCCGGCCGCGATTACTCGCCGGCCAGGCCCTCGCCCTCGGCCACGGCCTTCATCGACAGACGGATGCGACCCTGCTTGTCGACTTCCAGCACCTTGACCTTGACCAGATCGCCTTCCTTGAGCTTGTCCGACACCTTCTCGACGCGCTCGTTGGAAATCTGCGACACGTGCACCAGACCGTCCTTGCCCGGCAGGATGGTGACGAACGCACCGAAGTCCATGATCTTCGCGACCTTGCCTTCGTAGATGCGGCCCGGCTCCACGTCCGAGGTGATCTGCTCGATGCGCGCCTTGGCGGCCTGGGCAGCGGCGGCGTTGACCGAAGCGATGACGATGGTGCCGTCGTCCTGGATGTCGATCTGGGTGCCGGTTTCCTTGGTGATCGCCTGGATCACCGAACCGCCCTTGCCGATCACTTCGCGGATCTTGTCCGGGTGGATCTTGATGGTCAGCAGGCGCGGGGCGTACTCGCTCAGCTCGCTGCGCGGCGTGGTGAGGGCATTGGCCATCTCGCCAAGGATGTGCAGACGACCGGTCTTGGCCTGCGCCAGCGCGACCTTCATGATCTCCTCGGTGATGCCCTGGATCTTGATGTCCATCTGCAGCGCCGAGATGCCATTGGCGGTACCGGCCACCTTGAAGTCCATGTCGCCGAGGTGATCCTCGTCACCCAGGATGTCGGACAGCACGACGAAGTTGTCGTCTTCCTTCACCAGGCCCATGGCGATACCGGCCACCGGCGCCTTGATCGGCACGCCCGCGTCCATCAGCGCCAGCGACGAACCGCAGACCGACGCCATCGACGAGGAACCGTTCGACTCGGTGATCTCCGACACAATGCGGATGGTGTACGGGAAGGCTTCCATGGTCGGCATGACAGCCAGCACGCCGCGCTTGGCGAGGCGGCCGTGGCCGATCTCGCGACGCTTCGGGCCCATCATGCGGCCGGCTTCACCGACCGAGTACGGCGGGAAGTTGT
>CBFGOB010000383.1:0-2879 GCA_965650215.1 uncultured bacterium
TCACCGTCGACCACGGCCTGACCAAAGTCCGAGGGAAGAGGCGGCGGGTTGTTCTGCCCCTCATACCAGGTGATGTCGCAGGCGGGCATGCCTTCGCGCTCGGGGAAATGGAACTTGAGCGTGCATTCCTGCGGGAAGACGAACTCGTTGTGGCCCTCGATCCGGACCGGCTCGACCGATGTCGGCAGACCGAGTTTGAGAAACTCGTGGGCGGTATCGATGATGTGGGCGCCCCAGTCGCCAAGCGCCCCATTGCCGTAATCGAACCAGCAGCGCCACTCGCCGTCCATGTAGCCCTTGTTGTAGGGGTGGAACTTGGCGGTTCCGGTCCAAACGTCGTAGTTGAGGTAATCCGGCACCGGCTCCTCGGGAAAGAATCCGGTGTAGGTCTTGCCGTGCCAGCGCCGGGCGCTGTTCATGAATGCGGTGACGTTCTTGACGTTCTTGATGATGCCCGCCTCAGTCCAAGCCTTGAACTGGAAGTAGTTCGCCTCCGAATGCCCCTGGTTGCCCATCTGGCAGGCGACCTTGTACTTCTTCTCGGCATCCATCATCAGCTGGGTTTGCAGGAAGCTGTGGGCCATTGGCTTCTCGACATAGATGTGCTTGCCCAGCGACATCGCCAGCATCGCCACCGGGAAGTGCGAGTGGTCGGGCGTGCCGATGCTGACCGCTTCGATCTTGTCGCCCATCTTTTCAAACATCTCGCGGAAATCGCGGAAGCGCGGGACGGTCGGGAACATCTTGAGGATCTTCTGCGTGTGTTTCGCCTCCATGGCGGTGTCGCAAAGCGCGACAATCTCGCACATGCCGGTGGCGTAAAGTTCCTCGATGATCTGGGCACCGCGGAAGCCAATGCCGACACCGGCGAGTTTCACTTTTTCGCCGTCGGCAAACGCATATTTCGGTTTTTTCTCGGCGAGCAGCAGCTGAGGGGTCAGGAACACACCGCCACCGAGGGCCATCGCTCCCTTGAGGAATCGGCGGCGCGCGAAGGCAGTGGACGGTTGATGTGGGTCTTGGGCGTTGTGGGTCATGGTATTGTGGGGTGTCTGAAACCGATGTGCTTGATACTACGACACGAAACCGCAGGGGCTTGCACGTGACAAGGGGAAAGCGGCGCCCTCCGCATGAGACCGGAGTTCAAACGATCTTCATCCGGGCGAAATCCTGGGTGTCGACCAGGCCGACCGGCATGCCGGAAGCATCGGTCACGACAATGTCGTCGATGCGGCTCTTTCCCAAGGTCCTGAGGACCTCGACCGCAAGATCGTCCGCACGGACGGTGATCGGATTGCGGGTCATCAGCGACGCGACCGGCTTGTTGCCCAGTTGCGGGTCCCGCCGGAAGCTCCGGGCGAAATCCCCGTGGGTGAAAATTCCGGCCAGACGGCCAGCCGGGTCGACAATCAGGCAGGCCCCTGCCCGCGCACGGTTCATCGCATCCAGCGAGTCGAACACGCTGGCTCCCTCATCCACGGTCGGAAGCGCCTCGTCGGTCCGCATGATGTCGGAAACCTTGGTCAGCAACGCGCGGCCCAGCGAGCCTCCGGGGTGGAAGCGGGCGAAGTCCTCCTCGGTGAACCCGCGCGATTCCAGCAACACCATCGCCAGCGCATCCCCCATGACCAACATCGCGGTCGACGAGGAGGTGGGCGCAAGGTTCAGCGGACAGGCCTCCCGTTCGACGGAAGTGTCGAGCGTGATGTCGCTGAGCGTCGACAAGGTTGAGTCCGGCTTGCCCGTGAGGGCAATCACCTTGACCTCGAAACGCTTGATGAAAGGCATCAGGTTGAGCAGCTCCTGGGTCTCGCCGGAATACGACAGGGCCAGAACCGCATCGCCGTCCGAAAGGATCCCGAGATCCCCGTGAAGTGCGTTCTGGGAATCCATCACCACCGCCGTCGCACCGGTCGAATTGAGGGTGGCGGCGATCTTGTGGCCGATGTTGCCCGACTTGCCGACACCCACCACCACCACCTTGCCGCGCTGCTCAACCGTGGTCTTGAGCACTTGAACCGCGTCGATGAAACGCTGATCCAGGCGGCTCGCCATGCGCTCCAATCCTTGCCGTTCGGTATCGATGACCCAGCGGGCTTTGGCCAGTAAATTCATGACTCATGCAATGCTGCCCCACGGTCCTTGGCAAGCGCGGAGGCGGAGCTTTGCTCTGGCCATTGGCCGGGATCGACGGCATGATCCCGGCATGAAACCAATGCTTCTATCCTTTTTGACGGCAGGCTTGCTCTCGATGGCGCTGTCCGCGACCACCATCACCGTGGTGCCGGTGTTCGAACCCCTGAGCTTGCACGACACCGACGGCGACGAGGCGGTTTCGGATACCGGGGATGCCCTGCAGGCCTGCGTGATGGCACGGCCGATGGCCATGACCGGCGCCCTGCCCGAGGCCCTGATCGATGCGATCCGCACCCCCCACCGCTTTCCTACCAACAACGAGAACTACAAGGTCCAGGAAGCGAACCTGCTGGTGCTCGCCAACATCGGGATCAGCGCCGTGCGCGAAGAAACCCGCCTGCTCGTCACGCTGGACGTTTCCCAAATGGCCATCCCCAAGAGCGTCGACCTGACCGCCCGCCAGATCATCAACCTCACGATCGTCGCGATCCGCAAGACGCTTGAAATGTATCAGGTTGGCCAGGATCAGCCCCTGCCGGTGGCTCTGGTCGTCGATGGCACCGGCGAACTCAATGCCACGCTCAAGGAGCTCAATACGGAATTCGTGATCGCCCAGAATCCATTGCCCCAATAAGCCTGATTTCGCTTTCCAAGCACCGGGCAAATCCTCTTTCATTCGCCAGCCCCAACCCGCCGATGCCAAGCCAATCCAAAGACCCGCGCCCGTTCAAGAGAGCCATCCT
>CBFGOB010000384.1:0-2873 GCA_965650215.1 uncultured bacterium
GTTCGAGCCGATTTCCCGGGACCATCCCGCGCTGGTGAACATCCTGCATGTCGGCCGCGGCAAGGAGGGTGAGCCGTTCTACTATTATGTGATGGAGCTCTGGGACGACGTCCATACCGGCCGCGACATCAATCCTGTCGAGTATGAGCCGAGGACGCTGCGGGGCGATCATCACCAGGGGGTTTCCGAGCAGTGGCCGCTGGAGGAATGCCTCGATGTGGGGCTGCGCCTGGCGGAAGCGCTCCAGCATCTGCATGAAAACGGCCTGGCGCACCGTGACGTCAAGCCGTCGAACATCATCTTCGTCAATGGCAAGGCCAAGCTTGCCGACATCGGCCTGGTCGCGGCAAGGGGCCAGCGCACCTTTGTCGGAACCGAGGGCTTCGTGCCGCCGGAAGGGCCGGGCTCGGCGCAGGCGGACGTCTACAGCCTGGGCAAGGTCCTGTATGAAATCGCGACCGGTCTGGACCGCATGAACTTCCCCGAGCTGCCGGAGGAGATTCCGGCGGACGGCGACCGCAAGCGTTGGCTCGAGCTCAACCGGATCATCTGCGAGGTCTGCGAGCCGCGGATTTCAAAGCGCAAGATTTCGACGGCGGCGGCGCTGGCCGAGTCGTTGCGCCGGCTGCAGCGCGGCAAGCGGCGGCGCCAGAGCGGACTTTCGCTGGCCCTCACCTCGCTGTTGATCGCTGGCTTTTCCTGCTGGGTCGGCTGGCAATTCGTCAAGGACACCGAGTGGGCGAAGCGCCTTCAGGCCGGTCCGATGGAGCCGAAGCCGATCCAGGCCTATTTGCGTGTTTTCAGTGTTCCCGAGGATGCGGATGTGTTGGATGCCGACGGCAGGGTGATCGGCACGACTCCGACCGGCAAGATTCCGGTCCGGGTGGGTGCAGAGGTGTCCTATGTGCTGCGCAAGCCAGGGTACCGCAAGATGGTGGTGGGCAGCCTGGTCAACATGGCGGCGGTGCATGAGCCGATGATCCTCTATGGCGAGATGCAGGTGTTTTCCCCGCCGGTGGTGGGCGAGCCGTGGATGGACCAGATGGATCAGGCCTATCAGCCGGATGGAGACAGTCACATCAGCTACCGTTGGGTGAGCCGCGAGGTTTGGACCCAGGGCCTGAAGAAGTCCCCGGCGCTCGGCAAGATTCCGGTGGAGTTCTTCAAGACGACGGAGAACGGCGAGTTGTCGGAGGTGGTCCTTGCCAGTGCCGACGGCGCGTCGAAATTCTGCGACTGGTACCGGGGGGATGCGATCGAGGCCGGCTATCTCACCGAGGAGCACGAGGTCAAGCCGGTGCCGGAGGGCGGCTTCATGAGTCCGGAGCTGAGCGAGTCGGCGCTGAAGAACGGCCTGAAGCCGTTTCGCCTGAAAGTGAGGAAAATCGAGTATGGCCAGGTTTATGTGACGACGCATCCGGCTGGCGCGGAATTGTTCATCAATGGCAAATCCGTGGGTTTGGCCCATGGCGAATTGATCGTGCCGAATGTGAAGCCCGGGCCGCTGAAGCTGCTGATGGTGCTGGAAGGTTACAAGCCCTTGGCCAAGGACTACGTGCTCAAGGAGGGGGAGTTGTTGGAACTGCACTACACGCTGGTGAAGAACCAGGGCGTCGTGTTCGGCAGGCCATGGGAAAACGAGATGGGCATGAAGTTCGCGCCGGTCGGCAAGGATCTGATGGTGTCGATCTGGGAGACGCGGGTGAAGGATTACGAGGTGTTTGTCAGGGACCGCCGTTATCCCGCGCCGCGTCCGCCCGGATTCAAACAGACCGAGGACCACCCGGTGGTCAATGTGTCGAGGACCGATGCCGAGGCGTTCTGTGCCTGGCTGACCAAGCGGGAGCGGGCGCGGGAACGGATTTCGCAGAACCATTACTACCGGCTGCCGACGGACATGGAGTGGAGCCTCTTGGTGGGTCTCAACGACGAGGATGCGGCGGCGAGCCCGGGCTACCGGGATGCCCGCAAGACCGAAACCTTCCCCTGGGGTGACAGCTGGGCCGAGGGCAACCAACCCGGCAATTACGCCGACATGGCGGCCGCCCTGAGCCCGGGGGTGCAGCTTGACCGCTCGATCCCCGGCTATGACGATGGTTTCGCCTTCACCGCTCCGGTCGGGTCCTTCCACCCGAATGCGCTGGGGATTTACGACCTGAGCGGCAACGTGCAGGAGTGGGTGAGCGATTCCTATTCCAACGCGCCGGGGAACAAGCTCGGCGTGCTGCGCGGTGCGGGCTGGAATTCCTACCGCATGGAGGACCTCTACAGCGGGACCCGCAATGCGGTGCCGCCGGGCTATTCCGACGCGATGTATGGCTTCCGGGTGGTATTGGCCAAGGAGTCCGCCAAGGGGGAATGAATTTCCGCCGCGGCCGGGTCGCTTTCCAAACTCGTGTTGGCAAGATGCGGCCGCTGTGCTAGCGGATGGGCCTTTCTCCGATGCCATGCCGAAGACCCCTCTCAAAACCACCGCTGCCCTGGCGCGCCATCTCGGGATTTCGCGCTGGACGGTGTCGCGGGTGCTCAATGGCCACAGCGGGGTCAAGGAGGAGACGGTGCGCAGGATCCGGCAGGCGATCGATGAACTCGATTTCCAGCCCAGCGCGCTCGCGCGCAGCCTGCGCGGCGGCCAGACCGCGACCGTTGGCGTGTGCTTCCAGGACCTGGATTCGCCGGTGATGGTGATGCGGGCCGCATCCTTGCAGCAGCGGCTGCGCGAAAAGGGTTACCATACGGTCATCGAGCTTTCGGGAGCGGCGGTGGATCTCGAGCGGGATGCGATCCGGCGGTTCGTCGGGCATCATGTCGATGCGGTGGTGTTGATCTTTTCGCGACTGGCGCCGGACGATTCGATGATCCGCCTGCTCGAG
>CBFGOB010000385.1:0-2815 GCA_965650215.1 uncultured bacterium
ACCCAGGCGAACTGGCCTGATCAACATCACGGTGATCAACACCAACAACGCGCCGACCTGGACCAGCAACCCGATCTCGGGTGCCAACGCCACCGAGGATGCGGCCTACTCCGGAAGCATCGCCTCAAGCGCATCGGACGTGGATGCCGGGGCTACCCTGAGCTTCGCCAAAGTCAGCGGACCGGCATGGTTGAGCGTGGCTCCCAATGGCACGCTCTCCGGCACCCCAGCCAACAGCAACGTGGGGGCCAACAGCTTTACGGTCAGCGTCAGCGACGGCATTGCCGCGCCGGTCACCGCCACGCTCAACATCACGGTTACCAACACCAACGATGCTCCAGCCTTCACCGTCAACCCTGTGGTTCTTGGCAACGCTGCCGTGGGTTCGGCTTACACCGGCCAGACCTTGGCCGGACTCGCCACTGATGCCGATGCCGGCGATACCATCACTTACTCGAAAGTCAGCGGCCCCGCATGGCTCACGGTTGCTTCGGATGGCGCCCTTTCCGGCACGCCTCCTTCCGGCAGTGCGGGGCTCAATTCCTTCGTCGTGCGCGCCACAGACAGCAATTCGGCGACTGCCGACGCCACCCTTGAGATCACCGTGGACGATCTCCCATTGCCGTGGGCAGCCACAGACATCGGCACCGGCATGCTCGCGGGTTCCACCAGCTATGCTTCCGGAACCTTCACTCTGACTGGTTCCGGCGTCATTGGCGGCACCAGCGACCGGCTGCATTTCGCCTACCAGACGCTCACCGGCGACGGCGAGATCATCGCGCGCATCACCAATCTCCAGGATACCGGCAACTCATCGCGGGTCGGTGTCATGATCCGCGACACGCTCGCCGCCAACTCGAAGGAAATCTTCATGGGCATGACCGGCAGCAATGCCTACCGCTGGGTCCGCCGCACCAGCACCGGCGGCTCCACCTCCAGCAGCAACAGCAGCACCGGCACCGTGCCCAACACCTGGGTGCGCCTGGTCCGTACCGGAACGACCATCACCGCCTACAAGAGCACCAACGGCACTTCCTGGACCAGCGTCGGCAGCACCACCAACACGACCTTCGGCTCCACATGCTACATCGGCCTTGCAGTCGGCAGCGGCAGCACCACCACTTCCAACACCTCGCAGTTCAGCAACGTCACCGTCACCCCCTGATGACACGCTTCCTCATCTGGATTCCGCTCGGCTTGTCGCTGCTGTCCTGCGACAAGCCGGAGGACAGGGTTCGGCACACACAATCCGATGCTGCGACCCATGAGCCTCGATACGCAAGGCACCAAGCCATTTCCTCTGATCGCGAAGCGGCAGAATCCGCCATCACCGATCCTGTCGAGGAGCTTCGCAACAGCCTCGCGATTGCCGGGGCCATCCCGCCTTCCGACGCCCGTGAAAAAGCGCTTGCAGAGGTCGTTTGGAACGCAATGGAAATCCATCCCGAAACCGCTCAGGAGGCATACCTCCAGCTTTCAGCGAACAGTCCGGAAAAACTTCGCTTGATGCGCCATTATGCGATGCGTGCCGCTGCGGAAAACCCGGATGAAACGATCGAGTGGGCATCCGGTCTCGATACGGAGAGCGAAATCAGCGCGGCCACCAGCCACATCGCCCTGGAACTTGCCTCCAAGGATCCCGTCCGAGCGGCAAACCTGCTTTCCGATTACGGAATCGAAGGCCGCGACTTTGATGTCGCAGTCGTTCAAGTGGTGCAGCGCTGGTCAGCCAATTCACCACCGGATGCCGTCGCATGGGTGCAGAATTTCGCCGCAGGCGACGTTCGTCAGGCATCCCTTCAGGCTGTATTCGAACGTTGGTTGGTTCAGGACTCAAGTGCCGCCATCGGGTGGGTGGAATCCACCCATGACGCCACTCTGCGTGATGAAGCCGTAAGCGCCATCTCGGCTGTTCTCATCCAGCAGCCCGAATCCACCCGCAATCGCTGGATTGAAGAAGACCCAAGCGGATTCCTGCAGAAAATTCCAACGGGGCCGAAAGGTATCACGGAATAAACCGTATGATTACCTCAAAGGGCGATTCCTCATCAATGGGAATGCCGCTTCACCACGTCAAGCTAACCAGACACAGAGTGATTTCCTACCCTGATGGAATCAATTTATGAAAGCATCAGCGCTCCTTCTCTCACTTGGCCTGGCATCCTGCCTGACAGCCGCGCCAACGATCGATCTAGCAGGCACATGGCGTTTCGCCCTGGATCCAAAGGATGAAATCATCGGCGCCAAGCATGAAAACTGGAAGTTTGCCGATGCCATCCAACTTCCCGGAACGGTTACCAGCCAGGGCTTCGGCGAAGCACCATCCATGAGAACCGAGTGGACGGGCGATGGCTGGCGCTACCCGGAGATGTTCAAGGAGTGGCAGGCGGACGGGAATTTCAAATTCCCCTTCTTCCTCCAGCCGCCTAAAGTGTATGCGGGCCCGGCCTGGTATCAGCGGGACTTTGAATGGCCCGGCGGCCCGGCGCTGCTGCACTTGGAACGGGTCCACTGGCATAGCACGGTGTGGCTCGATGACAAGATGATCGGCCGCGACGATTCCCTCGGCACTCCCCATGAATTCGATTTGGGAGACCTGCCCGCCGGAAAACACACGATCACCCTTCGCATCGACAACCGGCTGGCTCCCGTCAACGTGGGCCCGCATAGCCACAGCGTCACGGACCATACCCAAGGCAACTGGAATGGCGTGGTGGGAAAAATCGAAGTCCGCAAGGTGTTCCGCAGCCGGGTGACCAATCTCCAGCTCTACCCACGGGCCGACGGCAGCGTCAAAGTCGTGGTCGAAGGTCAA
>CBFGOB010000386.1:0-2800 GCA_965650215.1 uncultured bacterium
CGGGTGCCGGGTTTCACGTCCACCGGTCGGCCGGAGCTGCGGTTGTCCCAGCCGACCCACGCGATTCGGCTGGCTTGTTCGAAGAGGAGTTTCGGTCCGCTCATCGTGCATTCGAGGACTGCGGCGTCGTCGGGGTTGCCGACGAGGCGGTTGGCAACAGTGGCGGAGATCGGATCGACCGCACCGCCGGGTGAAACGCCGATGTGTTGCCAGCCGTAGCGGCCGTGGTCCTGAATCGAGGTGAGCGGACCCGGGTCGAGAACCTTGATGCCGCCCTCCGGTTCGGAATCCAGGGTTGGCGGAGGGGTTTCGAAATCGAGTTGTTCGACGGCTTCGAAGCGGACCCGGTCGCCGGGTTTGAGCAATGAGGGGTCCTCGCGATGGGGGTCGAAGAGGCGTTGGGAGGTCCGGCCGATGAGGTGCCAGCCGCCTTGAGAGGCGTTCGGGTAGATGCCGGCCTGGCCGTTGGCGACGGCGACCGAGCCCGCGGCGACCGGGCGCGGGCTTGCATGGCGAGGTTGGCGCAGGGTATCGGGGAGTCCGGCGAGATAGGGGAAGCCCGGAGAAAACCCGATCGCGGCGACCGTGAAGTCGGCTCCGCTATGGAGGCGGATGAGGTCCTCGGGGCTGAGCTTGCAGGCATCGGCGAGTGCTTGGAGGTCCGGCCCGTAAGGTCCGCCGTAAACGACCGGGATCTGCAGCGTGCGGCCGCTGTCGGGGTCGAGTTCCGGGGCGTCGTCGAGATCGAGGCTGGTGAGTTGCTGGAAGACGAGCCCACCCTGGCTCGGGTGGAAGTGAACGGCGATCGAGTCGTAGGACGACACGATGTCGACGATTTCGGGGATTGGCTGCTTGCGAAGCAGTTGCTGGAGCCGGAGGATCAGTGCCAGGCTGCGCTGCGGGTCAGTGAGCGCGGATTTGAAGATCCACGCGGCATCGCCGAGTTTGTGCAGTCCCATGGAAGCACCTTGGAGGCGATTGCTCCGGGGATCAAGGGGCGAAGCGCCGGGATGCGGTATCCGGGATTTGTCAGAAGCTAGAAAATCCCGCTTGCCGCCTGCCGGCCTCAATCCCGCTTGAGGACCATCCACTGGCATTTCCAGCCCGCCGGGTTTTTGGGGCTGAAGCCACCGGCTTCGATGAAGAGATGCGGGCTGCCGTCGACCGGTTTCGCGACCATTTTCAGGGCCTGGGAGTTGGTGAGGTCCATGAGGGTGTCGCCGGACCAGATCCAGTCGTTCGAGTCGGTGTGGCCCTGATCTTCGAGGCGGATCTTGCGGAAGGGGACCTTGCCGATGGCCGGTTTGGCACCGCTCGTGAAGTCCTCGATGCGGTTCACCGTGGCGATGACGCTCCACGACCCGAGGAACTCCGGCTTGGGGGTGAATTGCCCGTTGTAGCGGTAGCTGCTGTCTGCCGCCGAGCCCTCGTCGCTGCCGCTGTGCTGTTGTGCCTGCCATTCGGAGCTGAGCATCGGCACAAAGCTGGCGGCCTTGCGCATCGTTGCGGAATCGAGGGGCGGGAGTTTCCGTTCCTCAATCCAGACGCTGAAGATGCCTTGTGGCACCGGCGGCATGGTGACGACCGCGCGGTCGCCGTAGCGGAGGAAGCTGGTGGCTGCGATCGTGACCGGGCCCTGGGCAAAGGCATCGGTGAATTCGCCGCTGATCCATCCGCCGCGCTGGGTGTCGCCCGCGCGTCGGCCGAGGCCTTCGGTGACCTCGACGAGGGTCTTGCCATTGATGAAGATCTTGAATCCGTCGCCGGCACCGACGCCTTGGCCGCTGTCGACACGGACGCGGTAGAGGTGGCCCGGCTTGAGGGCCGGGAAGCTGCGGGTGGTGCGCAGCAGCAGGACTTCGTGCTCCCAGAGCGTGCGGGGGCTTTGCTTCCAGACGGTGTCGGTGCGCCGTTTGCCGTCAGGACCCTCCAGCAGTTTTCCGCTGTTGTCGGCGAGCTTGCCGCGGTACTGACCGAAGGGTGGAAGGCCTTGTTTCCAACCGGCGGCCGAGGGCTTGAACTCCGGTGACTGCCAGTTCTCCATGCCTTTCGGGTAACTCACCGTGCGGTAGCGCCAGGGAGTCTTGTCGTAGGCCTGCTTTTCGGCGGGTTCGAAGCTGAAGTAATCCCACTCGCTGTTCTTGAGGTCGGGGCCGAAGGGTTTCCAGTCGTAGTCGTGGACGCCGACTTTCTGATAGAGTTCGACGAGTTCGTCGATCGAGTTCGTGACCGATCCCTTTTGGACCGGCTTGGCGATGTCGCTCAGGATCGTGCGGCGTTTTTTGCCGATGAATTGGTAGATCAGTTCCTCGCGAATGATCGGCAGGATCGCGGCCTGCAGTTTCGGGCCGAACTGTTCGGGATTGGCGCCGAGGAAGATTTCCTGGTGGGGCAGCGGGTTGTCCGGTTGCTGCTGCTTCGAAAGCTCGTAGAGCGCGTCATAGCCGCCGGGCACGCCGACGAGCGCGCCGGCGATGGCTTCGATCGTTTGCTGGCGGTGGCCCCGCATGTCCTGACCGCCGGCCCAGGTGTTTTTGCCTTCATAGTTGAGGTAGGTGCTGCCGAGGGCCTTGAGGGCGGCCTCGCGGACCTTCGGGCTGGCGTTCGGCATGACTTTTGCGATTTCGCGCATCGGACCGGCGGTCGTGCTTTGCCGGGGGGTGACGCGCAGGAGTTCGGCTATCGCCGGCAGGACCTTTTCGTGGCAGCGTTCGTCGGTGCAGATCACCGTCAGCGCGTGGAGCGCGCCGTTCTGCAGCCATTGTTCCGGGTGCTTGAGATAGGTGAGGATGAGGTCGAC
>CBFGOB010000387.1:0-2792 GCA_965650215.1 uncultured bacterium
CGGCATCTACTGGCACGCTGCTGCTAAACGGTGGCACCCTGGAACTATCCGGTGGCAGTCATACGGAAACCGTATTGAGCACGACCCTCAACAACGGCATGACTTTCATCAGACAATCGTCTGGTTCCTCCACCTTGTCGATGGGAGCCATCACCTTCACCGCTGGTGCGATTGATTTCTCAGCGGAAAACATCGCGACCACAACCACTGGTGTCACCAATGGCATTCTCAGCCAGCGCGCTACGGTCGCTGGCGCGAATTTCGCGATGAAGTCAGGCTCCAACATCGTGGCCTACGATTATGCCACCAGTGGTTCTACCGGTTACACGGGTGAGGCAATGTCCGCCAACACCAACTACCTGCTTTCAACCAATGGTGCCAGCACGCTGTCGGGCACCACAGGAGCGGCATCGAATACCCTGAAAATAGCCAACACCTCAACGGGCTCGCTCGCCGTCGGTACAAACACATTGACGCTCGGTGCCATTCTCTTTGCAGGCAGCGCAGATTACGACCTGACCACATCGGGCGCAGGCAAGATCACTCCAACCATTCTCCACAACTATGGCACAGATGGTGCCGTGTTGAATCTTGGAGCATTAGGCGGCGTCCTCACCCAATTCGGCACCGGCAAGACCATTCTTACCGCCAACAGCACAGTTGACACCGGCATCAACATCTTCGGCGGCACGGTCCAGTTCACCAACAACCTGCAAATTGGCACGAACGCTTCCGCTCAGACCATTTCCCTGAATAACGGCACCTTGCTCGCGGACACCACCGGCGGCAGCATCGCCCTGGATAATGCCGGTTCCTTCTCACGCGCTATTACTCTCGGCGCAGGTGGCGGAACACTGGACGTCATCGGCGGCAACACGCTGACCGTATCCGGAGTGATTTCCGGCACCGGCAACGCGCTGACCATTGGCAGCGCGTCCACCAACGGCACGGTCGTATTAACTAGCAACAGCACTTACACCGGCAGCACCACGATCAAGGGCGGGATCCTGCAACTCGGCAACGGTGGCGCGACAGGCACACTCAGCTCCAGCAGCACCATCGTCAACAACGGCACTCTCATCATCAATCACACCTCAGCCCAAACGCTCGGAGCGATCAGTGGCACCGGCAGCGTAACCATGTCCGGCACCAACACACTGACACTCAGCAACAACAATACATTCTCAGGTGGTTTTACATTGAATTCCGGATCGATCGCTCCGGCAGCTGGTAACTACAACGGCTTCGGAACAGGACTGCTCACCATCAACGCCACTGCGGGGGACACTTTGTCGCTGCCTACCACATCAGCCGCAGTGATTGCAAACGACATGGAATGGAATACCACCCTGCGAGTGCGTCGTCAGGGCACCGGTGGCACAGGACTTGTGACGTTTGATGGCGACCTTGTCCTCAAAGCCAATTCCGGCATTTTCCAAACCCAGACGACCTTCAACGCTAACGCCACTTTCAACGGCAATATATCCGAAGATTCATCCAGCCGATCTTTCACCTTTTCGGGTTCAGGCGCGGGTAGCAGCAACCTGACGCTCAATGGACAGAACACATTTACCGGGAACCTCACAAACAGCAACACCGGCGGATCCATCACCATCGGTGGCAGTGGGCACCTGGGTGGAGGCAATTACGCCGGAGCCATTACGGCCAATGGCGCATTCACATACAGCAGCAGCGCCAATCAGATCCTTAGCGGCAACATCAGCGGAACCACACTCATAAAAAATACCTCCGCAGATAGCATTCTCACTCTTTCTGGCACGAACAGTCTCAGCTCCACAACGACGGTCACTGCTGGAACCCTGCTCGCGACGAAAGCAGCGTCGTTGTCCGGATACACCACCGCCAACCGCATCATCTTCAACGGCGGCACGATTGCGGCCCAAGTCGGCGGATCTGGGTGGACGACGACTGAAGTCAACACCCTGCTCACCAACTCCACCAAAACCAGCGGCGCACTTGGTATCGACACCACGAACGGCGACCTTACCCAGTGGACAGCCTTTACCACCAGCAACCTTGGGGCCAATCTTGGACTAACCAAACTGGGCACCAACAAGCTGATTCTGGATCAAACCAACACCTACACCGGCGCCACCAACGTCAACGGCGGCTCGCTGGCCGTGAATGGCTCGCTGACGGCAACTTCATCGGTCACTGTCGCAAACGGAGCCACCCTGCAGGGCAGCGGGATGATCAACAGTTCGGTGACCATCCAGAACGGCGCCACACTGGCCACCGGCAACAGCATCGAAAGCCTCGGCACGGGCACCCTCAACCTCAATAGCGGATCGACCTTCGCCTACGAAATCGACAAGAGCGTGGGCATCAGCGTCGGCGGCGATCTGACCTATGTCACTGGCGACCTCAACATCGCATCGGGTGCCATTCTCACTCTCACCGAGCTCAACACCCTCAGCTCGGGCTCCTGGGATCTTGGGGAAAGCCTGACGCTTATCAGCTACACCGGCACCTGGAACAACGGCCTGCTGACCTACCTCGGGAGCACGCTCAACGACGGCGACACCTTTACCTTCAGCGGGGCAACCTGGGAATTCGATTACAACAACCTACTTGAGGGCATGAACTACACCGGGGATTCGCCGGACGGCGAGTTCTACGTCACCATGACCGTCATCCCCGAGCCCGCCACCGCCCTGCTCGGCTGCCTCGGCCTGCTCTTGCTCCTGCGCCGCCGCAGGTGAGAAGAGTGAATGTTGAATGTTGAATGTTGAATGTTGAATGTTGAATGTTGAATGGTGGATGGTGGATGG
>CBFGOB010000388.1:0-2784 GCA_965650215.1 uncultured bacterium
AAATCGCGCCGGTCACCCGCACGCGGGTGGTGGAGGTATCTCCGGGAAATTGCGTGGTTGCGCGGGGCACCGTGCTGTCGGTGTGCGTCACCCTTGCGGGCGAGGTGCCAAACGAGGTGTGGATGGTCGTGGCGCGAGAGGGAGGTCAACGGGAGCGCCATGAGGCCAGACGCGAAGGTGAGGGCATGGTGTGGGCGGTGCAAATGGCATGCACGGCCGGTGCGCGGTATTGGTTCGAGGCGGGCGATGTGACGTCTTTCGCGCGAACCATCACCGTGCAAGTGCCGGCCCGGGTGGTGGCTCGCAGCCTGACGGCAGTGCCGCCTGCCTACACCAGGCAGCAGCCGATCCACGTGGCCGATGGTGCGACGTTTCCCGCCATACCCGAAGGGTCCACTGTCGAGGTGGATTGGGATTTCGACCGTGAGGTCCGCGAACTCGCCGTCGAACCCGATGACGTCCGGTGCGCCTCTATGGACAATTCCGTTTCCTGGAAACTCGCCGGACGTCCGCAATCCAGGCGTCCATGGAACGTGCGCTGGACGGATGTCATCGGCCTGTCGGACAAGGCGCAGGTCGAATTCAGGCTCAAGCCGGATGAGGCGCCACGCGTCCGGCTTGTCCGGCCGACGGGCGAAGAGGAGGTCCTTCTCACGCGCGATTCCTGGCTGCGAATGTCGTTTGAAGCGGTGGACGACTACGGGCTTGCGCAGGTCGAGCTTTTCCGTGGCACTGCGGAAAACCCCAAGGGGCGGGTGATCCAGGCGTGGCGCCCCGGTGTTCCCGCATTGCAGGAGTCTGTTGACATCCCCGTTTCGCGCTGGGTGGCCGAGGATGAAAACGAGGCATGGTTCTGTGTGGTCGCCACCGATGGCAACGACGTGACCGGTCCGGGGCGGACGCAATCGAGGGTTCTGGTCGTGCGCATTGTCACGCCCGATGAACTCAAGCGCGCGAGTGAATCGCGACAGAGCGATGTGCTCGGAAGTCTCGACGACCTGTTGCGTCTGCAGCAGAAGAACCTTGATGACACACGCGCCCTGGCGCATGGAAGCGACACCGGGGATATTGCCTCGCTTGCGGAGCGGCAGTTGCGGATCCAGGATTCGGCCGGGCGCTTGGTGTCGGGCACACCTGCTGGCGCTGCGGTTTGGCGCGACGTGCTGGTTTCGCTGATGGACAAGGAAATGCCGCAGGCGGTGGGCGCGCTGCGGGATGCGGATGCCGGCAAGGGCGGTGAACGCGACAAATCGCTGGCTCGCGCCGAAGCATTGCAAACCGCGATTCTTGCCCGGTTGAAAAAGTTGCCGAACGACCTTCGCGACGACACGTCCGGTGCGGCGATGCGCGATCTGATCGGGCGTGTGGAGGCTTTGTTCCAGCGTGAGCAATACCTGCATGGGCGGGTGTTGAAAGCGGTGACGGGGGAGGGCGCGTCGATGGCTGCCGACCAGGATGCGCTTGCCGGCGAGGCGCAGGCCGTCCGCAAGGCGCTTGCCGATGGGGCGTCGAACGCATCGCTGGGCGACGCGGCGTTCCGCAGGGCTCTGACGAAGGCGGCCGGGTTGATGGGGGAAGCGAAGATCTATGAACAAATGCTCGTCGGCGCGGAGCATATCGAGCGCGAGGCGTTCGCCAATGCTGCGGGTGTGTGCAAACAGGTGTTGGTGGATCTTGCGCGCGTGCTTCAACTGCTCCAGACATCGCAACGGTCGGCCGCTGGTGACAAGGTGGAATCGATCCGGGAAGCTGCGGCCGAAATGCAGGAAAAACTCGATGCGTTGGTCGGACAACAGCGGGCGGTGGTGGAGAAGAGCCGGGAACTCGCGTCCAAGGATGAGTTCCATCCGGAGGATGTCGCCAAGGCGAAGGAGTTGGCGGCTGAGAAGGCGGCGATTGAGAAGTTGATCGAACAGATGCTCATCGACGCGCACGCGTTTCCCGACCTGCGGCCGATGAACGAGCTGCGTGAGGAATTGACCAAGATTTTCGAGGATGTGATCCAGCAGGACGCCGAACAGGCGAGGGCCGGAGCATTGAAACCGTCGGAGATCGCCGTGCAGAAAGAGGAAGCGATGTTGGAGGCTTTGGAGAATGCCGCCAAGACCGCGGCGGACATGGAGATGTGGCTGCCGGATAAGAATGAAACGACCAAGTGGTTGATGGAGAATTTCGACCTCACCGAGATGCCGGAAATCCCAAACCTTCCGCTTGCGGATGCGTTCACCGATCTGGTGGGCGAGTTGCTTGAGAAGCAGGAGGGTCTCGAGGAACAGGTGCAGGACGCCGCTTCCAACAATGCGTTTGCGGTAAATCCGGCGAATGGGTGGGAGGTGGCGGACGGTCCCATGCCGGGATTCAATGCACAGGGGAAATCCGGCAACACCCCGCCGAACAAAAACGAGCAGACCGGGCGCTCCAGCGGCGGGCGCGAGGGGATGTCCAGTGGGGAAATGGTCAATCAGCGGGCGGACAAACTGGAAGGGAGTTCGATCGAGGCGAGGCGTACCAATGATCCCTTGCAGAAGGGACAGGTGATCGACGACGGTCCGCCTGCGGATGCCAAGGCGACGGGTGGCGGCAAGGCCGGCGGTGCAAGCCAGCGCGAAGGCATGACCGGCGAGGCCCCCTTGCGGCCGGTGCATGCGCCGGATCAGATGCTCAACGATGCGCTCGCCGCCGAGCAGGCCCTGCTCGCGCGCCAGACGGCGAAGAGCTATGCCACGGCACGCTTGTTCTATTTGCAAACCGGCCCGATGTCCGAGGTGGCAATGTTGATGGATG
>CBFGOB010000389.1:0-2757 GCA_965650215.1 uncultured bacterium
GCGCAACGCCACCAAGGCGGCCGGTGAAATCGCCGGCCTCGAGGTGCTGCGCATCATCAACGAACCGACCGCCGCCGCCCTCGCCTACGGCCTCGACAAGAAGTCGGACGAAAAGATCGCGGTCTACGACCTCGGCGGCGGTACCTTCGACATCTCGGTGCTCGAAATCGGCGACGGCGTCTTCGAGGTGCTCGCCACCGACGGCGACACCCAGCTCGGCGGCGACGACTGGGACAACACCCTCATCCAGTGGATCGTCGGCGAATTCAAAAAGGACCAGGGCATCGACCTCTCGAGCCAACCCGACGCCCTCCAACGCATCAAGGAAGAGGCGGAAAAGGCGAAGATCGCCTTGTCCTCGACCCAGACCTACGACATCAGCCTGCCCTTCATCACGGCCGATTCGAGCGGCCCGAAACACATCCAGCTCTCGCTCACCCGCGCGAAGCTCGAGCAACTCACCGACTCGCTCTTCGAACGCACCAAGAAGCCGGTCAAGGACTGCCTCGCCGAAGCCGGCGTCAGCACCTCCGACATCAAGGAACTGGTGCTGGTCGGCGGCATGACCCGCATGCCGAAAGTCGTCGAAACCGCCCGCAACCTCGCCGGCCAAACCCCGCACCAAGGGGTCAACCCGGATGAAGTCGTCGCCATCGGCGCCTCGATCCAGGGCGGCGTGCTCCGCGGCGACGTGAAGGACGTGCTCCTGCTCGACGTCACCCCGCTCACGCTCTCGATCGAAACCGAAGGCTCGCGCGCCACACCGATGATCGAACGCAACACGACCATCCCGGCGAAAAAGTCACAGGTGTTCTCAACCGCCGCCGACAACCAGCCGGCCGTCGACATCCGCATCTGCCAGGGCGAGCGCCCGATGTTCATCGACAACAAGCTGCTCGGCAACTTCAAGCTCGACGGCATCGCCCCCGCACGCCGCGGCGAACCGCAGATCGAAGTGACCTTCGACATCGACGCCAACGGCATCCTCCACGTCTCGGCCAAGGACAAGCAGTCGGGCAAGGAACAGAAGATCTCGATCCAGGGATCCTCCGGCCTCTCGGCCGACGAAATCGAAAAGGCGAAGCGCGACGCCGAGGCCCACGCCGAGGAAGACCGCAAGCGCGTCGAAAAAGTCGATGCCAAGAACAAGGCGGACAACCTCGTGTTCTCGGTTGAAAAACAACTCGAGGAACTCGGCGACAAGGCCCCGGCCGAACTCAAGGACATGCTCGGCGGCAAGATCAAGGCGGTCAAGGACGCCATCGCCAGCGACGACACCGACCGGATCAAGAGCGCGACCAGCGAGCTGGAGAATTCCCTCCAGGCCCTCGCCCAGGCCGCCCAACAGGCGGGCGCCGCCCAGACCGAAGTCGACAGCAGCGACGACACCCCCGAGTCCTCCGGCCCGAAACAGGCCAAAGGCAAGGTCGTCGACGCCGAAGTCGTCGACTGATCCACCGCTTTCCACGCCGCCCCATGCGGCGTGATTTCACCAAAACCAACCACCAACCCAACACATACCACATATGGCTAGCATCAAACCACTCGGACAACGCGTTCTCGTGAAACGCATCGAAGCTGACGCCGTCAGCGCCGGCGGCATCGTCCTTCCGGACACCGCCAAGGAAAAACCCCAGGAAGCCGAAGTGCTCAGCCTCGGCACCGGCGGCAAGGACGAAGACGGCAAAACCATCGAGTTCACCGTCAAGGTCGGCGACAAGGTCCTGATCTCGAAATACGGCGGCACCGAAGTGAAGATCGACGGACAGGAAGTCCTGATCCTCAACGAATCCGACATCCTCGGCATCGTCGGCTGATCCGCCCAAAGGCGGAGTCATTCGTTATCGGTTATGAGTGAATGGTAAATCCAGAACCAAAACCGCAGCAAAATTCCGCCTCTCCCCTGATAACCAATAACAGATAACTTTTAACTAAAAACAACAATGGCCAAACAACTGCAATTCGACGAAGCCGCCCGCCAGGCCCTCCTGCGCGGCGTGGAGAAAATCGCCCGCGCCGTCAAGGCGACCCTCGGCCCCGCAGGCCGCAACGTGATCCTCGACAAGAAGTTCGGATCCCCCACCATCACCAAGGACGGCGTCTCGGTCGCCAAGGAAGTCGAGCTGGAAGATCCCTATGAAAACATGGGCGCCCAGCTGATCCGCGAAGTCTCGAGCAAGACCTCCGACATCGCCGGCGACGGCACCACCACCGCCACCGTGCTGGCCGAGGCGATCTACAAGGAAGGCCTCCGCAACGTCACCGCCGGCGCCAACCCGATCTCGCTGCAACGCGGCATCATGAAGGCCACCGAAGCGATCGTCGCCGAGCTCAAGAAGCTCTCGAAGAAGGTCTCGGACGCCAAGGAAATCGCCCAGGTCGCCTCGATCTCCGCGAACTCCGACGCCGAAATCGGCAACATCATCGCCGAGGCGATGGACAAGGTCGGCAAGGACGGCACGATCACCGTGGAAGAAGCGAAAGGCATCGAAACCACCCTCGACGTGGTCGAAGGCATGCAGTTCGACAAGGGCTACCTCAGCCCCTACTTCGTGACCAGCCCGGACACGATGGAAGCCCAGCTGGAAAACGCCTACATCCTGATCAACGAGAAGAAGATCTCGTCGCTCAAGGACATGCTGCCGCTGCTTGAGAAGGTCGCCAAGAGCGGCCGTCCGCTGCTCATCATCGCCGAAGACGTCGAAGGCGAAGCGCTGGCCACCCTCGTGGTCAACAAGCTGCGCGGCATCCTCAACA
>CBFGOB010000390.1:0-2752 GCA_965650215.1 uncultured bacterium
AGGCAGCAGCTGGCTTTTGCTCAGCGGGTCGCCGATCAGCTTGTTGACCGCGAAGGCGCCTGCGACTGCCGAAGCGGCGGAGGAACCGAGTCCCGAGCCGAAGGGCATTTTCTTGTGGATCTCCATCTCGATGCCGCGGTCGGTCATCCCGAGGTGCTTGAGCAAATCGAGGGCGGCCACGCCGGCGGTGTTCTGAGCCGGGTTTTTCGGTAGTTTTCCGTCGTCACCGGTGATCTTGGTGATGTGGAGTCCGGGTTTCTCGCAGTGGCGGACGACGATTTCGTCGCCCGGGGCATCGATGGCAAAGCCGAGCACGTCGTAGCCGCAGGCCACGTTGGCGACGGTGGCGGGGGCGAAGACCCGGATTTCAGAGGATTCGGACATGGAGGGGGTGGGCAATGGGGGGTTAGAAAAAGAACCAGCTGCGGCTTTTCCTGCGTTTGTAGGGGCCGTCGCCGACCGAGATGACCTCGACATGGACATCGGTGAGGCCCTGCTTCCGGAAGCCGAGCTTTTTGGCGGCGCGGGGCGAAACGTCGAGCAGGCGGCCGTCGATGAAGGGACCGCGGTCGTTGATGCGCATCTTGACGGATTTGCCGTTGTTGAGGTTGGTGACCCGCACCTTGCAGGGCAGGGGCAGGGTTTTGTGGGCGCCGCTGACGTCCCACGGCATCATTTTTTCGCCGATGGCGGTGACTCCGCGTTTGAGTCCGAAGAAGCGGGATTCGTTGTACCAAGAGGCGACTCCGCTTTCCTGATAGTCGAGGGCCTGCTCGATGCTCATCGGGTGGTAGCGCTCGCCGCGGACGGTGTAAGACTTCATCTTGTAGCCGCGGTAGCCGGACGAGCAGGATGCCGTCAGCGCGAGACCCGTCGCGACGAGGACGAGGGCGATTCTCGAATGGAAGCCTGGGGCAATCATGCGAACGGGTGTGGGTGGGTGCCGGTGAGAAGGGGTGGCATCAGGCCTGGCGCTCGCGGATCACCTGGAGGGTGGTGGCGACCTTTTCCTTCATTTCCTTGCCAGGTTTGAACTTCACCGCGGCGCGGGCGGGGATGGGCACATCTTTGCCGGGGTTTTTGGGATTGCGGCCGATCTTGGCTTTCATCTCGCGGACCATGAAGGCTCCGAAATTGCGCATCACCACGGTGTCTCCCTGGGCCAGGGACTCGGTGATTTCCTCGATCAGGGTCTGGACGACTTCGAGCACATCCTGCTGGGTCAGGTCGAAGCCTTTCGCACCGAGTTTGTCGGTGATCTTGATGGCGAGTTCGCGCTTGGTGATGGTGGCCATGATTCGGTTGCCGTGGGTGGGGTGAATGCGGGCGGATTGAATAACCGCCGGATGGGGTTTGTCCCGTCTAAAATTGATAAATTTCAACGAGTTATGAATGCTCGGTGTCGTCCGGTGCTTGGCATCCGTGAACCCTCGAAAGGACCAGGGATGAGGTGCGGAAATGCATTTTGGCGACTTTCGGCAGGGATGCCTCCCCGCGATCGCGGACCAGCGAGCAGGCGGCATCGATCACCGCCTCGGACGCACCGAGCGGCAGGGGGGTGCCGCAGGCCTGCGAGGTTTGGTCGATCCAGTCGATGAAGCGTTCGCGGGCGAGGATCGAGGCGGCGGCGACCGCGATGTCGGATTCGCCTTTCGTCCGCTGCTCGAGGCGGATGGAGATCCGCTTTGCGCCGAGGGCGCGTTCGAGGACCTCGGCGCGGGCAAATTGGTCGCTGAGGGCGCGCGGGCAGTCGGGGCGCGCGCTGTGGAGTTTCTCGATGACGCGCGCATGTCCCCAAGCGAGCAGTCGGTTGAGGTTGCCGAAGCTGGCATGCATCTCGTTGTAGCGCTCGGGGCCGATCGAGACCATTTCGTGGGTGCAGCCTGGGATCGAGCGGATGGCATCGGCGAGCTTGCGGATCCGCGCGGCGCTGGAGATCCGTTTCGAGTCCATGATGCCGGCATCCATCAGCGCGCGGGCGATGCCGGCATCGGTGTAGACGCCGGCAATGACCAAGGGGCCGAAGAAGTCGCCTTTGCCGCTCTCGTCGATGCCGAAGTGTGGGGAGAATTGCTCCGGGTCGAGGACTTCCTCGTAGCCGAGTTTGGCCTCGCCGAGGACTTCGGGTTCGAGGATGAAGCGGACGAAATCTTCGGTGTCCTTGCCCTGGACCAGGACCTTGGGGCCTTTTGCATAGACCGTGACGTTGAGTTTGCCCTTGTGGGCCGAAAACACCGCGTGGGGTTTCGTGTCGAAATCAAACCCCCGTTCTTCGAGGATGCGGCTCAGGGCTTCAACCTGATCGGGGTTGAGGGGAGCGGTGTAGGAGTTCACGCGGATGCGAGATTGCTAGGCCACGGCTTCGGAATCAAGCGGTGAGGGAGAAAATGCGGGGGGGAGGAATGTAGGCGTCTTGGATTTGCTTGGACATGGGGTTCTCCCGGAGGCTTGGATTGTTGTCCGCAAAGTACGCAAATAAACGCAAAGAAAAGCGGGAGGGGATTCTTGTCCTGTTTCTCTTTGCGCCCTTTGCGTCCTTTGCGGACCAATGGTTCTTTATCAGTTTCGCAGCGGCTTGCCGGTTTCCAGCGTGTGCTTGATCCGCGCCTGGGTCTTCGGCATCTGCGCCAGGGCGACGAAGTGCTCGCGCTCCAGGCGCAGCAGCCAGTCCTCGTCGACCAGGGTGCCGCGGTCGACTTCGCCGCAGCAGAGCACGGTGGCGATACGCGTCGCGATCTCGCAGTCGTGCTCG
>CBFGOB010000391.1:0-2694 GCA_965650215.1 uncultured bacterium
GGGTGCCGGATGCGATCTATCAGAATTATGCCGACGGCCATTCCCTGCCGGGAGGCGGGCGCTATGTTGGCAAGGCATTGGGCTGGGACGGGCGGCGCGGGCTGATGGAAGTGCTGGTGAAGAACCGCTTCGCGCTCGGCGATGAGATCGAAGTGATCCTGCCCCGCGGCAACCACCGCCAGGTCGTCGGGCGCATGGAAAACGCGGATGGCATGGCGATCGAGGTCGCGCCGGGGGACCCTCATCACGTGTGGATCGACCTGCCGGAGTCGGCGGCAGGGGCGTTTCTCTCCGGTCCGGCGAATGTGGTGAGATGAGGCCATCGGGAGGGTCGTTTCGATGAAACGACCGTTGGGGCGGACCGGTGCGCAGGGATGCGGTCGTTTTGGTCAAAACGCCCCTACCATGCCGTGGCTCAGACGCAGCGACTCCGCTTGCAGACCTGCTTGAAGTGCTTCGGATCCACCGGGGTGATCGAGAGCCGGGTGCCGCGTTGGCAGACGAGCATGCCGGAAAGCACCGGGTCGACTTTGATCTCGTCGAGCGGCAGGATCTCGTCGAATTTCGCGACGAATTCCACATCGACCAGCCACCATCTTGGTTTTTCCTTGGTCGCTTTCGGGTCGAAGTATTCGCTTTTGGCGTCGAATTGGGTGGGATCCGGATAAGCGGCGCCCGCGACCTTCGCGATCCCGGCAATGCCCGGTGGTTTCGCGTTCGAGTGATAGAACAACGCGAGGTCGCCGGGCTTCATGTCGTGCCACATGAAATTCCGGGCCTGATAGTTGCGCACGCCGGACCAGGGTTCGCGTTTGACCTTGGCAAGGTCGTCGATCGAAAAGACGTCGGGTTCGGATTTGATCAACCAGTGGCGCATGTCGGTTCAGGCAATCGCTTGATGGACCTCATCCTTGATCGCGGGCAGCGGCAGGTGTTCGGGTCCGAGCTCGAGGCCCTTGGCGGCACGGAGTTCGGCTTCGATCGCGTCCATCACGTCCTCCTCCGGGCGGAATTCCGCGGCGTGGTAGGAACTGCGGACCAGCGGGCCGCTGGCGACGTGGCGGAAGCCCTTGGCGAGGGCGATCTCCTTGTATTCCGCAAAGGCATCCGGGTGGATGAATTCCACCACCGGCAGGTGCTTCGGCGTCGGCCGCAGGTATTGGCCGAGCGTCAGGACGGTGACGTCGTGGGCGCGCAGGTCGTCGAAGGCGCGCAGGACCTCCTCCTTGCGTTCGCCGAGGCCGAGCATGATGCCGCTCTTGGTGGCCACCTTGCCGTGAACCATTTGCTTGGCCTTTCTGAGCACGCTGAGGCTGCGTTGGTATTGGGCGCGAGAACGGACCAGCGGGGTGAGGCGCTCGACCGTTTCGATGTTGTGGTTGAAGATGTGCGGGCGGGCCTCCATGACCATCTCCAAGGCCCAGTCGCGGTCGTTGAAGTCGGGCACCAGCACCTCGATCACGATGCCCGGGCTGGCTTCGCGCACGGCGTGGATCGTTTGCTGGAAGTGTTCGGCGCCCCCATCGCGAAGGTCATCGCGGGCGACAGCGGTGATCACCACGTGGCGCAGGCCCATGCGGCGCGTGGCTTCGGCCACCCGTTGCGGCTCGTCGGCCTCAAGGGCGTCGGGCCTCGCGGTTTTCACCGCGCAAAAGCCGCAGGCACGGGTGCACTTTTCACCGGCAATCATGAAGGTCGCCGTGCGCTGGCTCCAGCATTCCCAGCGGTTCGGGCACTGGGCTTCTTCGCAGACCGTGACCAGCTTGAGGTCGGTGATCAGCGACTTGGTCGACCAGAATTCCGGGTTGTTCGGCAGGCGGACCTTGATCCAGTCGGGCTTTTGCGTCCGGTGCAATGCCGGATCCATCTTGTTTTTCGGGCCGCAGCAGCTCATGTCGGGAGGAAACTAGTCCCGCCCTCCCGGATGGGAAAGCGGAAATTCGACCAGATGAGGAAGAAGGAGGGGAAATTGGGACATTCGATATTGGAAATTGGGGGAAGAAGGGCAGCGCATTGTAGCGTCGGTCTGTGACCGTCGCACTTTGGCTGCCGCAAGGCAGCGCTTCAGGTAGCACCCTCTTGCCAAGAGGGTAGGGGGCCTAAACGAAACGTCGAGGACGCGGACGAAGCCGCGGAGGAAGCCGCGGAGGGAAGATGGAACCGCGCAGCCTCGAACAAGGGATCCAGAAGCATCTGGACGGAGAGCGTCAGAAGCACGAGCTAACCCATCATAGCGCCATCGGATCCAGACAAGACGCCCTTCGCGTTAGGGAGTCCCTGGATTCAACGATAAAGTTTGGATTCGCCATCCTGATTTGCTATGACAACTCTAATGGGTGTCTAGTAATCAAGCATACAAAAGAGATGATTCGAAGAATCAAAAATGACTTCCAATTGCAAGACACCCAACAAGACGCACCATGACAGCCCCAGCTAGCCGGTTGCAAACGGCCCATAAGCAATCCCCCCCTGCATGCGTTGTGCGAAAATGGTATGATCAACAGACGCAATTTCATCAAAAGCAACCTGGCCGCTATCGGTGTCGCGGCGCTTCATGGAGAAGCACAGGCTGAGCCGTTGAGTGCCAAGCCGTCCTCCATCGGTGGCTGCACTTACGCATTGCCGGGCTTCAAGAAAGGCAGCCGGATTTTATTCCAAGGTGACTCGATCACCGATATGAACCGGGGCCGCAAC
>CBFGOB010000392.1:0-2677 GCA_965650215.1 uncultured bacterium
TGAGATCGGTTTCCGCTGTGCGGCAGAGCCGGTGGAGTCGTATGTGGCCAAGGGCGGTATCGAGGAGGAGGCGCGGGGCCGCATGTGCCTTTGCAATTCGCTTTGCGCCGCGGCCGGGATTGGTCAGGTCCGGCATGGCGACATCGAGCCGGTGCTGGTGACCTTGGGAGACGATCTCGATGCGATCCGCGACCTGCTCGGCAGTGCGGGTGGATCCTATCGGGCCGCCGACGTGATCGGACGCCTGCTGGCGTAAGCGCGGGTCGCCCGTCCGCCAGCGAAGAGAGGGTGCTGTTAGCGGGCCGGTCCTGTGCTCGGGACCGGTTTGCCCGCATTCCAGATTTGCCGGTAGCCGTTGACCGGGCGTTCGATCTGGCGGATCAATCCGTCGGCGGTCAGTGAGGACCAGAGCCGGACCTCGCCGCCGAGGGCTTCGACGGCCTGCAGGGACCAGACGTTGCAGACGCGCGGAATGAAGTAGGAATGGCTGCTGGCGAGTTGCACGCCTTTGCCCCAGCTCGAGGGGCGCACGACGGACGGCCGCCCGTCGGCACCGGACAGGCAGCATTGGTTGAGAAAGTGGGCGAGTTGGGGGCCGCGCTCGCGAGGGACCTGTTTGATCCAGATCCGTTGTTGGGGCATGACCTTGGTGATGTCGTAATTGACTGGAATCATTTCCATCACCGACTCGGTGGGGGTGAAGAGAACTTCGAACCACGCTCCCGGGCCGTCGACTCCATGTTCCGAGTAGGCGTCGGTGTTGCCCCAGCTCATGGCGACGTAGCTTGAATCCGGAAAGCCCTGGGGCGGGATGAAGCCGGATTCGACCAGCCACGGGTAGGGGAAGACCATGCCGGTGTGGTAGTCGTTGGCGAAGAGCCATACGGGCACGGTGGATGCCGTGGTGTCGTCGGTCGAGGTGCTGGCGACCACCTGGCGTTGCGCCTGGGGGGCGATCGCGTGGCTTTCGACCGGCAGCCGGACACTGCACGCGCTGAGGGCGCATGCAAGGGTGCTCACGAGGATGCAGCGCAATGCGTTGCTCATGGCATCAGACGGGAAGGAAGGTGCAGATGTATTCGCAGATGCAGTCCTTGACGGTGATTTGGAAGCCGCTATTGCCGGGGACTTCGAAGGCCGAGCCGGCGTCGATGTCGAGATTTGCGGTGCTACCGTCGAGGACGACTTCGCAGTTGCCGGAGATGATTTCCATCCGTTCCGGGGCGGCGGTGCCGAAGTGGTAGCTGCCGGGGTAGATCAGGCCGATGGTTTTGCGTTCCCCGTCGGCGGTGATGACCGTGTGGGAGACGACCTTGCCGTCGAAATAGACGTTGGCTTTGGCTTCGACGGTGGCGTTGGTGAATGTGCTGCTCATGGCGCGCTTGAGGTGGCAGAGGATGGGGTGGCTTGGGAAGCAGATTCCACCGGAAGTCCGGCATTTTTCCAGGCACGCCATCCGCCGGAGAAGACCGAGACCGGGTAGCCGTCGCGTGAGAGGTGGCGGGCGACCGTGCGTGCTTCGCCGCAGCCGAAGCCGTTGCAGTAAACCACCAGGGTTTTTCCCTCGTGGTGGACGGCCCGGTCGAGGGCGGGTTTCATCGCGGCGATCCGGGGGTCGCAGTCTTTGGCCGGCAGGTGGGTGGCGCCGGGAATGCGGCCGAGCTGATAGAAATACGCCTGGCGGGCGTCGATGAGGAAATCCTTGCCGGATTCGTGCAGCATGAAGAAGTCCTCGAAGGACAGCGACGAGATTTCGCCGTGGGCGGAGCGCGGCAGCACCGGCGACTCCGCGGTCCGGGTTCCGCTGTCCGGGGGCAGCGGCTGGCAGGCTCCGGTGAGGAATGCCAGCGACAGGATGCGGAGGCCTGTGGCGGTGGGTTTCATCAGTCGAGGATATCGATCAGTTCGACATCGAAGACCAGCATGCCGGCAGGCGCGCCCGGCGGCGGGTTGTTGCCGTAAGCCAGGTTGGCCGGGATCCAGAAGCGGCGGTGTTCGCCTTCGACCATGAGTTGGACCCCTTCGGTCCAGCCGGGGATGACCTGGTTGAGTGGAAACACGATTGATTCGTCGCGCAGGACCGAGGAATCGAAGAGCTCCCCGTTGGTGGTCCAGCCGGAGTAGTGGACGCGGACTTCGTCGCTGGCCTTCGGGTGGGTCTTGCCGGATCCGGCCTTGAGGACCCGCGAGGCGAGGCCTGAGGGGGTCTTGGCGGCGTTCACTGGCACGCCGGCGACGTCTTCCGGCACGGCCGGCGGTTTTGGGGCGGCCTTGATGTCGAAGAGTTCGACATCGAAGACGAGCATCCCGGCGGGGCGGCCGCCGCTGGCGTCGTTGCCGTAGGCGAGCTCCGCGGGGATCCAGAAGCGGCGTTTTTCACCAACGACCATGAGCTGGAGGCCTTCGGTCCAGCCCTTGATCACGCGGTTGAGCGGGAAGCTGGCGGTTTGGCCGCGTTTGACCGAGGAGTCGAAAAGTCGGCCGTCGGTGGTCCAGCCGGAGTAGTGGACGGTGACGGTGTCGGCCGCTGCCGGTCGGGTGTTGCCAGTGCCTTTCTGCAGGACTTTCGAGGCGAGACCGGAGGCGGTCTTTTCGGCATCGGCGGGTGGGGCTTGGACGTCGGATGGGGTTTCGGGCATGGTGGGTTCGGCTTGGGTGATGGGGCTGAGGCACAGGC
>CBFGOB010000393.1:0-2664 GCA_965650215.1 uncultured bacterium
GATCATCGGGGCTGATCATCCCCTCCTCCGCCATCCGATAGACAAAATCCATCAACGGCTGCCAATAGTCCTTGCCCATCAGAATGATCGGGAAGCCCTTGAGCTTTCCGGTCTGGATCAGGGTCATCGTCTCGAACATCTCATCCATCGTGCCCGCCCCGCCGGGCATCACGATGAAGGCATAGGAATATTTCACCAGGATCACCTTGCGGGTGAAGAAATAACGCATGGTGATCGACTTCTGGACGTAGGGGTTGAGTTCCTGCTCGAAGGGCAGCTCGATATTGACTCCGACCGAGCGCCCACCGATTTCGTAGGCCCCCTGGTTGCCGGCCTGCATGATACCCGGACCGCCTCCGGTCATCACGGTGAACCCGAGCCTTGCACAGGCAGCTCCCATCTCGCGGGCTAGCTCGTAATAGCGGGTGCCAGGCAGCGTGCGCGCGGAACCGAAAATGGTCACACAAGGACCGGCGAAATGCAGTGCGCGGAACCCGCGCAACAGGTCGCGCCCGACACGGAACAGCGTGCAGAGGTTGTGCAATCGCGAATTCGGCCCGGAAAGCAGCTGGCGCTCATCGGTTTCCAGCTCGAAGATTTGCTGGCTCCTCACCTCTTCCTCGGTGATCGCATGCTCTTCCGTGACTTCGGGGCATGCCGGACATTTTTTCTCGCTCATCACCGGCAACTATTGCCGATGTCGGACAAATGAAAAATGAAAAAGAGCGCGACCCCGTTCAGAGATCGCGCCCTTGGAATCGATCGGTGCAAGACCTGCTCAGCTGGCGAAACGCTCGGCCACCACATCCCAATTGACCACATTCCAGAATGCGGCGATGTAGTCGGGACGGCGGTTCTGGTAGTGCAGGTAGTATGCGTGTTCCCAGACATCGAGGCAGAGGAGCGGCTTGCCCTCACACCCGGCGATGGCAGTTCCCATGCATGGGCAATCCTGATTGGCGGTCGAGCAAACGGCGAGCGAGCCGTCCGCCTTCTTCACCAGCCATGCCCAGCCGGATCCGAAACGGGTCGCTCCGGCTTTTGAAAAGGCGTCCTTGAAGGCATCGAAGGAACCGAAGGCCTTGTCGATCGCCGCAGCCAGCTCTCCGGATGGCGCGGATGCACCACCGGGGGCGATCACCTTCCAGAACAGGCTGTGGTTGGCGTGACCGCCACCGTTGTTGCGCACGGCACCGCGGATGTCCTCGGGAACGGCGGCGAGATCGCGGACAATCTCGCAGATCGACTTCGCCTCAAGCTCCGGCTTGCCGGCAATCGCATTGTTGAGGTTGGTGATGTAGGCTTGGTGATGCTTGGAATGGTGGATTTCCATGGTGCGGGCATCGATGTGGGGCTCGAGCGCGCCGTAGGCGTATCCAAGTTCGGGAAGTGTGTGTGCCATAGGATGGGGTCGGATCAGGAGTTTGGTTTGCGTATCGCCGCCGCCTCCATTAGGAGATGGCCGGGGGCGACCCCCCTTACGAAACCGAGGCCAAGCCGGCCCGCAAGAGAAAACCACCACAATGCCACCGGAACTCGCCGAATACCTGCCCATCTCCATGGCCGCCATCGCCGGAATCACCCTTGGCTGGCTGATCGCCAGGCTGATTGCCGGGGGAAAAATCAGCGCCCTGAACGAACAGCTCAAGGGTGAGCAGCGGCGCAGCGGCGAGCTTGAGGCCCGGCTCGTCCAAGCCGTTCAGGAAACCTCGCAAAAAGAACAGGAACTGCAGCTTTTTCGCGACGACCTGACCTTGCTGAAATCCCGGCTCGACCACGAGCTGAAGGCGGCCGCCGAAAAACAGGCGCTGCTGGAACGTGCGGAAATCAAGCTGACCGATACCTTCAAGGCCCTCTCCGCCGATGCCCTGAGATCCAGCACCGAGCAGTTCCTCCATCTCGCGAAGTCATCCCTGGCGACCCAGACCGAGGAAGCGAAAAGCGAAATCGAAAAACGCAAAACCGCCATTGAGAACATGGTGAAGCCGGTCAGCGAATCGCTCGGGAAATTCGAGCTTCGGATCGGTGAAATCGAAAAGCTCCGCGAGAATGCCTACGCCGAGCTCAAGGAACAGGTGCGGGCGCTCGGCGAGGGTCAGCTCGGTCTGCAGCGCGAAACCGCATCCCTCGTGCGCGCACTGCGCCAACCGACCGGCCGCGGCCAGTGGGGTGAAATCCAGCTCAAGCGCGTCGTCGAACTCGCCGGCATGCAGGAGCATTGCGACTTCGACCTCCAATCGAGTTCCACCACCGACGAGGGCAAACGCCTCCGCCCCGACATGGTGGTCCGCCTTCCCGGCGGGAAATGCATCGTCGTCGACTCCAAAACCCCGATGGACGCCTACCTCGACGCGATCGAAGCGACCGACGACACCCGGCGCCAGGAAGCGCTCGACCGCCACGCCCGTCAGGTCCGCACCCACATCCAGCAGCTCTCGTCGAAAAACTACACCGCCCAGTTCGATCAGGCTCCGGAATTCACGGTGCTCTTCCTGCCCAGCGAGTCCTTCTTCTCCGCCGCCCTGCAGAGCGATCCGGGGCTCATCGAGCGCGGCGTCGACCACGGCGTGATCCTTGCAACCCCGACGACCCTCATCGCCCTCCTGCGTGCGGTCGCCTACGGCTGGCGGCAGGAGTCGATTGCGGAGAACGCGCGCGAAATTT
>CBFGOB010000394.1:0-2657 GCA_965650215.1 uncultured bacterium
AAAAGAAACTCGCCGCCAACGAAACGATCAAGATCAACAGCAACTACCTCCGGGGCACGATTGCCGAGGGGCTGCAGGATTTGTCGACCGGTGCGATGTCGGAAGATGATCAGCAGCTGTTGAAGTTTCACGGCACCTATCAGCAGGACGACCGGGATCTGCGTGCCGAGCGCCGCAAGCAGAAGCTGGAGAAGGCCTATTCGTTCATGATCCGGATCCGGGTCCCCGGCGGAGTGGCCACGCCGGCACAGTGGCTGGAGGTGGACCGGATGGCGACGGCCTATGCCAATCACACGATCAAGCTGACGACCCGCCAGGCCTTCCAGTTCCACGGCATCATCAAGAAGGATCTCAAGCAGACGATCAAGGAGATCAACCAGGCGGCGATGGACACGATTGCCGCTTGCGGCGACGTGAACCGCAACGTGATGTGCAATCCGAACCCCTACCTTTCGGAGGTGCATGCCGAGGTGCTCAAGGTTTCGCAGGCGATTTCGGATCACCTGACGCCCAGGACCCGTGCGTATCACGAGATCTGGCTCGACGGGGAAAAAGTCGAGTCGAGCGAGGAAGAGGTCGAGCCGATCTACGGCAAGACCTATCTGCCGCGCAAGTTCAAGATCACGGTGGCGGTGCCGCCGTCCAACGATGTCGACGTGTTCGCCAACTGCCTGTCGTTCATCGCGATCGTCGAGGATGGCAAGCTGCAGGGCTTCAACGTCGCGGTCGGCGGCGGCATGGGCTCCAGCCATGGCAACACCGAGACCTATCCGCGGCTGGCCGATGTGATCGGTTTCTGCACGCCCGAGCAGGTGGTGGACGTGGCTGAGAAAGTCGTGCTCGTCCAGCGCGACTTCGGTGACCGCAGCGACCGCAAGCACGCGCGCTTCAAGTATACCGTCGACGACCGCGGTGCCGACTGGATTCTGGCCAAGCTCAACGAGTATCTCGGCTACGAGCTCGGTCCGGTGCGGGATTTTGAGTTCAAGGACAACGGCGACCGTTACGGCTGGGTTGAGGACGCGAACGGCAATTCGCATTACACGCTCTTCGTCCAGGGCGGGCGGGTGCTCGACAAGCCGGATTACCCCTTGCTCACCGGTTTGCGCGAAATCGCCAAGATCCACGACGGCGATTTCCGCCTGACCGCCAACCAGAATCTCATGATTGCGAACATCTCGCCCGCCAAGCGCGAGGCGATCGTGAAGCTGATGGACCAGTATGGGATTTCCAAGAGCCATGAGCAGACCGGCCTGCGTCTCGGATCGCTCGCCTGCGTGGCGCTGCCGACCTGCGGCCTGTCGCTGGCCGAGGCCGAGCGCTTCCTGCCGGATGTGCTGACCGAGCTGGAGGAGGTGATCGAGGAAAGCGGCTTGCGCCACGATTCGATCACGATCCGGATGACCGGCTGCCCGAACGGTTGCGCCCGTCCGTACCTGGCGGAGATCGGTTTTGTCGGCCGTTCCCCGGGCAAGTACAACATTTACCTCGGCGGCGGCTTTGCCGGCCAGCGCTTGTCCAAGCTCTACCGTGAAAGTGCCCGCAGCGAGGACTTCAAGGCGATCCTCTCGCCGATCATTTCCCACTACGCGAAGGAGCGTGAGGCGGGCGAACGCTTCGGCGACTTCTGCATCCGCAAGGGTTACGTGGCAGCCACCGTGCAAGGCAGGGACTTCCACGAAAACATCAAGCCCGAGGCCTTGGTCCAGCGCTAATCCGGATTCCCATGCAAGCGCTGAAATTTCATGCGGAGCCGGATTTCGATCCGGTGACCCTGTCGGATGAGGTGGCCGGACTGCGTGCCGGCGACCGCATCCGCGTCCTGTATGAAAGGCTCGGCGACCACTTGGTGGCGACCACCAGTTTCGGGCTCCAGTCGGCGGTCATGCTGCACCTGATCCACGAGCACGCGCCGCGGATCCCGGTGGTCTTCATCGACACCGGATTCCTGTTTCCCGAAACCTACCGCTATGCGGAGGAGCTCATTTCACGTTTCCGGAACCTCGACCTGCGGGTCTATCAGCCGACGGTTTCCGCCGCCCGGATGCAGGCCTTGTGGGGAAACCTCTGGGAAGGAAGCCGGGAGGACCAGGACCGTTACGCGATGCTGACCAAGATCGAGCCGATGAACCGGGCGCTCAAGGAAACCGGCGCGGATGTCTGGTTGAGCGGATTGCGCCGCAGCCAGTCGAAGACCCGTGTCGACCGTCCTTTCGTCGAGCGTCAGAAAAAGACCCTCAAGGCCTATCCGATCCTCGATTGGGCGGATGCCCAGGTCGACCTTTATTACCATCAGCACGATCTGCCCAAGCACCCGCTGGCGTCGCAAGGTTACGTGACGATGGGGGATTGGCACAGCACCCGCCCGCTTGAGGACGGGAATGCCGAGTCCACCCGGTTCAACGGCCAGAAATACGAATGCGGGCTTCATCTTGACTCCGGCACTTCCGATTTCCAAATTTAGACGGGTCCAGGCCCGGTGCCTGGCCGGACGCCTTTTCCGCGAATCATCCACACCAACACCCATCCATCATGTCCATCGCACCCAACATGGCCGCCACCGTCGGCAACACGCCGCTGATCCGTCTCAACCACATCACCGCGGGTCTTGATGCCGAGATTTGCGTGAAGGCCGAATTTTTCAATCCGCTCTTCAG
>CBFGOB010000395.1:0-2648 GCA_965650215.1 uncultured bacterium
CCCATGAGCACGACATCCACACCCGCAAGCATCGCGCCATAGAGCGCCATGAGCGTCGGCGTCTGGATCTTTTCTAACAGATTGAGCCCGACCACGCCGTCGTGACCTTCCTTGGCCAGATGGACGGCCACAAAACTCGATACGATCACCAGATCGCGGGTCGCACGGCTCGGCTGGTGCGAAACCATCGACGGCGTGCGGAAAGGCGCCGAAGCCGCCTTGCCACCCGGAATGAAATACTTGTCCAGGATCGGCTCCACCATCGCCGGATAGGGAAAATGCGAGAGCGCACGCCTGAGGTGACCTTCGGGATCACCAAGCTGCAAGTTCCGGGTCAGCAAAAGATCCAGAGCCGTGCCCGACACCACCCCCAGCTGCCCGCATTCCGCCACCGCATTGGCCAAGCGCCACCCGGACACTCCCACTCCCATCCCTCCCTGAATGATCGGGGGCAACTCCTCGACCCTTGGGGAGCTTGCATTCAAATCATCACGATGCACATTGAGAATACTGGATTCTTCTCCAAATCCGCCAACCGCAAAGCACAAGGTGCATAGCAAATCGGTGGAAAAGCCAATCGCGTCCATGCACCCGTTGGCCCCCCACACTCGGGCCATCCCAAACGCCTCCCATCTCGCCTAGCCACCGCCCGCAGGATCCATCCGCCACACATGGCGCTTGACTCATTTTTTTCTCCTAGAGCCATCAAGGATCGAGGCCCATGAAGCAAATAATGCTTGGCGACATAACACCATGGTGTAGGATTTTGATCTCTAGGCACTACATATAGTGTTTAGTGCACTTTTCTTAATTAAAACCCCAATTCCTAGCTCCTCCGCACCATGAACGCCTCCGCAACCGCTCCCGACACCCACAAAACCAGCACCAAGAAGCCCGCTGCCGGCAAGGAAGGGCTGCGTTTCGAACCCCATTTTGCCGCACCCGGCATCTCCCCATTCGACCAGGTGGAATGGGACCAACGGACGGCCAAGATCACCGATGACAGCGGCAAGGCCCTGTTCCATCAGGAAAACGTCGAAGTTCCCAAGTCATGGAGCGAGCTGGCGACGAAGATCGCGGTTTCAAAGTACTTCTACGGCGACGCCGCCAATGGCACCGACCCCTACCACCATGGCCGCGAGCAATCGATCCGACAACTCATCCATCGCGTGACCCACACGATCTCCCAGTGGGGGCTTGAGGACGGCTACTTCGCCAGCAAGGAGGACTCGGAAACCTTCTACAACGACCTCACCTGGCTCTGCCTCAACCAATACGGCGCGTTCAATTCGCCAGTCTGGTTCAACGTCGGTCTCTACCACGAATACGGCGTCGGCAAGAACGGCGGCGAGGGCAACTGGTGCTGGGACGAAACGAGCCGCCAGGCGGTGCGCGCCCCCGGCCAATACCACTACCCGCAGGCCAGCGCCTGCTTCATCCAAAGCGTCCGCGACAACATGGAGGACATCATGCGCCTCGCCACCGCCGAGGCGATGCTCTTCAAGTATGGATCGGGCACCGGTTCGGATCTCTCGAACTTGCGCTCCTCGCGCGAGAAGCTCACCGGCGGCGGCCGTCCCTCGGGTCCGCTTTCCTTCCTCAAGATCTACGACCAGGTCGCCGGAGCGATCAAATCCGGCGGCAAAACCCGCCGCGCCGCGAAAATGAACACCCTCAAGGACTGGCACCCGGACATCGAGGAATTCATCGAGGCCAAGACGATCGAGGAAAAGAAAGCCTGGGCCCTCATCGAACAGGGCTACGACGGCAGCTACAACGGCGACGCCTACGGCTCGGTGATGTTCCAGAATGAAAACCTCTCGGTGCGCGCCAGCGACGAGTTCATGAAGGCAGCCGCCGATGACGGCGAGTGGTGGACCCGCCGCGTGACCGATGGCCAGCCCTGCGAGAAGAAGAACGCACGCGAGCTGCTGCGCAAGATCGCGCTGGGCACCTGGACCTGTGGCGACCCCGGCATGCAGTTCGATTCGACCATCCATACCTGGCACACCTGCAAGGGCAGCGGACGCCAACACTCGACCAATCCCTGCTCGGAATACCTCTTCCTCAACGACACCGCCTGCAACCTCGCCTCGCTCAACCTGGTCCGCTTCCAGGAAGCCGACGGGTCCTTCAACATCAAACGCTTCAAGGCCGCCGTCCGGCTGTTCATCGTCGCGCAGGAAATCCTCGTCGACCGCGCCAGCTACCCGACGAAACCGATCGCGGAAAACTCCCACGCCTTCCGCACCCTCGGCCTCGGCTACGCCAACCTCGGCGCACTCATCATGAGCCGCGGACTCGGCTACGACAGCGACGAAGGCCGCAGCTACGCCAGCGCGATCACCGCCCTGATGACCGGCCACGCCTACGAGGTCAGCGCGGAAATCGCCGCCGCCAAGGGCGCCTTCCCCTCCTACTTCGACGCGCGCTACGGCGACGTCACCGAACCCCCCGCCCCGTCGAACGAGGAGTCGATGCTCGGAGTCATCGCCCTCCACCGCGAACACGTCGGCAAGATCCGCGGCACGGGCGATTGCCAGCCGATCATCGACGCCGCCCGCCAGGCCTGGGATCAGGCCTTGGAAAAAGGCCGCCAGTACGGCTACCGCAACGCCCAGGTCACGGTGCTTGCACCGACCGGCACG
>CBFGOB010000396.1:0-2645 GCA_965650215.1 uncultured bacterium
ATTCACCGAATGGGACCTGCCGTAAAATCGGTTTGTCAGGAATCGTGCGGGAGTCGATGCTTCGGGCATGAAGCCTCCTCCATTGCCCGAGCAGAAGAAGCAGGTGATCCTGACCACCGGCAATGAGGTCTCGGGCATGCGCATCGTCGCTTATCTTGGATTGGTGCGCGGGATTGTCGTTCGTTCTCCGGGGATCGGCCGTGGGATTTCCGGGAGTCTGAGGGCACTGAGCAGCGGCAACATTCCGGAGTTTGTCGAGGTCTGCGAGGAAGCCCGCCGTCTGGCTTTGGATGAGTTGCTCGGCCATGCCGTCGAGCTTGGCGCGGATGCGGTGATCGGTTTCCGCTACGACGCCACCGAGTTCTCCCAAGGGATCTCGGAGGTCCTCGCCTACGGCACCGCCGTGAGCCTTGAACCGGCTTGAACCGAATGGCGGTTCCGAGGCGTTCGTGTGAAGGGAAAAGCCAGGCAGGTTCCATCGGCAATCCAGGCGAAGGAGCTCGCATCACCGCGGCTCTCGCTCAGCGGGTCATCCGGTTCTGGCGGGTGATCGTGAGGATCGCCAGGGCGATGCAGAGGCCGATGATGAGGGTCAGCAGGGCCGTGCAGTAACGCAGGGTGTCCATGGTGCCCGGCGGTTCGGGCTTGTCGGCATCGTCCGGGGATTTCGGTCCCGCCCAGGGCAGCGGTTTGCGCAGCGAGAGGTGGACGTTGCGGTGGATGAGGTTGCGGTAGTCGTTGCGGAAGGTTTCGGCCTCGCGCACCATCAGGTCGATCCGCTCGTTGACGAAGAAGTCCGATGTCGGGCGCGCGTGGTGATGGCCGTCGGGCCAGATTTTCATGTTCTCGAGTTCGGCGCCCGAGCCGCTGATCGCGAACTCGCGGATCCGGCCGATGCGCTCGGCCGCGTCCTCAAGGTCGGTTGCGCCCGATGCCAGGAGGCGGCGGAGGCCTTCCTTGACGATTTCGAAGCGTTCGAGCGATTCCTTGTCGAAGGGTTGTTGGATGTCGCGCACGCGGTCGATGCGGCGCTGCAGACGCACGCGTTCGACCTCGAAGGGGTTGCGCATCGCCTGGGTGACGATCATGCCCTCGTAGGCGTAACGCAGCGGCATCACGTAGGCCGGCACCGGGATGCCGCCCTTTTCGCGGATGCTGCTGGCGTTCTTGAAAAGCCCGCGGTTCATCTCGCGGTAGGGGACCAGCGCCCCGGCGAGCAGCATTTGCGGCACCAGCAGCAAGGGCACGGCGGTGAGAGCGGCGCGCTCGGACCTGACGATGGCGGAGACCACCAGCGCCATTGCCGATCCGGTCCAGGCGGTCATGCTCATCCACGCCCAGTAGTTGAGCAGCATGCCTTCGATTTCGAGGAAGTGGTTGCCGATGACCAGATAGACGAGGCATTGCAGCGAGCCTAACAGCCCGAGGGCGAGGAATTTGGCGAGGATGTAGGACGAGCCGCTGGCGAGGCAGTTGCGCTCGCGGCGCAGGGTCGGGCGGTCCCGCAGGATTTCGGTCGCGGAATTCGTGAGGCCGAGGAACATCGCCACGGTGACACTCAGGAAGATGTAGGCCGGGATGTGCAGGGCGCTGACGAATTCGTAGGAGCCCTTGGGTGACGAGCGCAGGGTGATGGCGATGAGTGCGGCGAGCAGCGGGGCTTCCAGGCAGGTGCTGTAGATCGTGCCGCGGTTGCGGAACTTCGAGTAGAACGAGCGCATGAAATGCGTCACGAAGATGCCGATCATCGCGTTCATCCGCCTTCCCGGGTTGGGCGGGATCGGCAGCCTCGCCTGGCCGGAGGCGTTGTTGATGCGGCTGAGCGGCGGTGCGCTGGATTTCAGGGCCGACATCAGCTCGGTGCTTTCGAATCGTTCCTGCCAGAAGCTCGAGGGGAAACGGCGGGCGGCACCCGTGTTCACGCCGCCGCCGAGAGAGGTCAGCGGGGTTTCCAGGATGTCGAAGACGAAGTCGGCACCGAGCGGGGCTTTGGAATCCACCGCCGGGTGGTTGATCTTGAGTTCGTGGCAGGCGTCGCGGAAGTAGTCGACCATTCCCTTGGGCGAACCGAAGAAGGCGACGCGGCCGCCGGTGTCGAGCAGCAGCACCTTGTCAAAGAGGTTGAGAACCGAGGCCCCCGGGCGGTGGAGTGAGGCAACGACGATCTTCTACTGGGCGAGCGAGCGCAGGGTTTCGGCGACGTGTTCCGAGTCCTTCGAAGAGAGTCCGGAGATCGGTTCGTCGAAGAGGAAGACCTCCGCACGGCTGCCGAGGTCGAGCCCGAGGTTGAGGCGGCTGCGTTCGCCACCGGAGAGGGTTTTTTCCCCGGGCGATCCGACGCGGCGTCTTGAGATCGACTGCAGGCCGAGTTCGGCAAGGATGCTGTCGACCCGGCGCTCGTGCTCGGCGAAGGAGAGGGTGGGGCGGCGGATCGTGCTCGCGTGGCGCAGGTGTTCGCGCACCGTGAGCTGGGGGTTGAGCGCCTCTTCCTGCGGCATGTAGGCGATGAAGGGAACCAGGCGGCTCCGGTTCTGATAGAGCGAGATGCCGTTGAGTTTCACCCGTCCGCGGCTTGCTTCCCGCTGGCCCGACAGCACGGCAAGCAGGGTGCTCTTGCCGCTGCCGCTGGGGCCGATGAGGCAAAG